>JAMOOA010000020.1 GCA_027066255.1 Candidatus Altimarinota bacterium
ATAGCATCTCTTTCTTCGATTACTCCATCACCATAATCATAGATAAACTTTACTATATCATCATTTTTTATGGTACTTTTTGATGCATCAAACCTCACAGTCACAGGAACATAATCTCTGTCTTTCTCGAGCTTAAGATTCACGACAGCCTCTTTTTTAATCCCTTCTATATAGATGTACTCCTTGAGTATAATAATATCATCAGGAATGGTTCTATGGATAAACTTATAGTTTGCTATAACAGTATGATTTCATTCAGTATTTACTTCGTAAGAAGTAGATTTTCATTTTTCATCTATGCTTCCATTATTTCCGAAGTCCCAAGAAACTTCTTTGAGAGAGTAGAGAAGGTTTTGAGGACGAACAAATCTTGCATCAAGTTTGAGGATTGTTGGAACCCCGAGTTCATCTACGAAGTACTCATTTCCTTTTTCGAGATACCTTATATCTGAAAGTTTCTCCCCATTATCCCATATATCAAGATGTTTCCTGAGTGTCATTTTCCTTGGGATATTAATGACTTGTATGAGTTCTTTTGTCTTTCCTGAAGCATCTTTGAGTATGACAGAGACTTCATTTTTCCCAAATTTCTTGAAATTGTATTCTATTTCTGAAGATTTCTCTAGATTTGTAGGATCAGCTTTTTTGATAATCCCTTTTCCTTCTATAATCCATTCAAACTCTTCTATAAAACCGTCACCGAAGCTGGTTTCAGGGTTTTCTACACTCATGGTATATTTGAGTTCATCTATGAGAGATTGGGTATACTTAATACTCCCAGCTATATTTGTTGAAGATTCTCATCCTATAACAAATACCTTTGTTTTATTGTCACCACCTTCGTCATCTACGATACTCAGAGCTATCACCGTTTCTTCGAAGAAAATCTTACTCGGTTTAAATGTGTATCCTTCCCAAACAGGTTTTTCTAAGTCGTCAGAGAAGTACCATTCAATCTTTCCAAGTTGCTTCAGATCCAAAGCATCAAATTTTATGATTTTCCCACCACTTTTTGTAAATTCTTCATCTATAGTAACACTATGGGAAATACTTACAGAAGGAATATTATCAACCTCTTTTTCTATAAGTTCTCACTTCAGATCTACTTCTTCAACAATAAGAGAGATTTCATAGTTTCCTTTTTCTATATACTCTTTGATGAGTATAGGACTAAGCTCCTCTATTTTTTCTCCTCCTATGTCCCAGATATATTTTTTTACTTTAAACCCTTTTCTCTCTTCATTACTTTCAAAAAGAGAGAGATCATACTTGATGGTAATAGGGCCTATGAGGTTACTTGTATCTGTGATGAGAGAACCAGCTTTATCAAACTGATCACTTGTGAGCCTATCATTGTCGTATATCTGTATGTCTCCATATGCGAGTTCCTGCCAGTTTGGAAGAGATTTTATTTTTCCATCGATGATCATCCAGGCACTTGCAGAAGCAAATGTTACGATAAGCAGAATGGTAGAAACCATTCCGTACATGACCCTTTTTCTCTTGAATTCTTTCTTTGTGAGCGAAAATTTAAATAGAAATATTGCCAAGACGACGGTTTCTATAAAGAGAACGAGAGAGAATATGAAGGTAATGACCTTAGAGATAAAGGTATTGATATCATTGAGGTTGATTCCAAGAGATTGAAAGAACTTTACATCTTCAACATTCTGAGCGTTGAGAATGATAAATGTAATAAATGCAGCTCCGAGTATAAGAGAAACAAATAAAACAGAACCAAGAAATCAAAATATCGTTCCAATACTTGTCTTTTTTACTTTCTTTGTAGCCTTTTTTGTGGTATTTTCTTTCATTTTAAGAAATATCTTTTCTCCAAATGAACTTGGAGCTATCTTTGCAATAACATCATAACTTTTATCACTTACCTGCATATTCCCCTTGGCTTCTCTTTCATCCTCAGATGGATCTACTGACATCTTTGTGAGTTGTTTTGTTTTCAACAGGATATTCGTATACGTAGGGTATTTGATGTATTTTACCAGTTTCTCGACTTTGTTTTTCCTAAAAGAGAGCTTTACTTCTGTTTCACTTGGTTCCAGAGTTACAAAATCGTACTCATCCTCTATGAGGATACGGGCAAGAGCATCAAGAGAAGATATATTGATATCAATAATTCTTTGTTCTTGCTCTCTCTTCTCCTGAGGAGCATCTTCCTGAGTCTTAGTTTTCTCTGAAAGGAGAGAAGAAGCTATAGATGTTGCAGCTGCTCCACCTGTAATGATAGAAGTAGAAAGAATATCGTTGTCAGATATTATTTCTTCATTCTTTGGTAAAGGAGGAGTTTCTTCTGTATCCTGAGAATTAGCTGTTTCAGTTTCCTTGACTATATCCCCTTGTTTTCCTTCCTTTCATAGAAGAGAGGCTCCTTCTTTCATATCTTTACGAGAATCATTTCCCTGTATTTCTCAGAGTACATCTTCATTCTCAGAAGAAGTAGTTTCTTCTGTAGTAACGGGCTTCTCTTGAGTAGTTTTCTTTAGAACTTCCCTTTTTTTTCCTCCCTCAAGAAGAGAAGAATCATTGGAACTATCAGGGTTGTTGATATCCAAATCAAGTTTTGATGGGTCAAATGGTGCTGACATAGACGAGTAGTGCTAAAAATATAATCTCTTTAACAGTAACATAAAAGACTCTGTTTTGCTATGATTTGAGTTTGACAAAAGTATTATTTTTATAGTATATAATATATAGAATATTAATTCTAATAATAACGAGTGGCTTTAGATAAAATAAAAACCTGATTTTCTAAGATAAAAGATACTACTCTGGAGGTATCTGATAAAGTAAAAGAAACCACTTATAAACTAGTAAACCCTCAATTTTATATTGAAGATTTACTAGCGGATACTTGAATAACGCTTAATGGTAAGAACCCCTGGGACCCACAAGTACAAGATAGACGATTATATAAAAAAATTATATTTTGATGAAGCTTAGCATTAGGGGAATCTTATATGGAGTGATTATGGACTTGCGAGGACTTGCCTGAATTTTTTAAGAAAACATTTAGATGATGACTTAGGTGAAAGACAGAAGGAATTAAAGAAATTCTTTGAGTACTGCATTCATTGCTTGTGAATTTGCAATCAAAATCTCGTTCTAGAATAGTAATAGAGGAGCACTATAATCTTGGGAATGAATTATATGAGTCATTTTTGGATGATTTGATGGCATATACATGCTGATATTTTAAGACAGGCAATGAAACTTTAGAAGAGGCACAGGAAGCAAAAATTGACTTAATTGCTGATAAACTACATCTTGAGCCATGAATGAAGATAGTGGATATTTGATGTGGTTGGGGGGGATTATGAACCGTATAGCAGAGAGAAGAGATGTAGAAATAGTATGAGTTACTCTTTCTGAAGAACAGTATGATTTTAGTCAAGTAAGGAAACATCCAAACGTAGATGTGAGATTTTGAGACTATAGAGATGTTTTATGATGAGAAGAATTTGATGCAGGTTATGTAATTGGTATGACCGAGCATATAGGGTACAAAAATTATCCTATATTTGCACAAAAAGTTGATGATTGCCTAAGAAATGGAGGAAAATTTTTATGGCACACAATAGGAACAAGGGCTTCTAAAGTAGCATCTGATCCATGGATGAATAAGTATATTTTTCATAATGGGCTTGCTCCTTCACAAGTACAAATATGAAGTGCTATTGAATCAACAAACTTATTATTAGAAGACGTGCAGAATTTTTGACCAGATTATGCAATTACGCTTAAAATATGGAGAGAGAGATTTATTAAAAATTTCCCAGAATTACAGAAAAACCATTCTAAGTATGATGATAAGTTTTATAGAATGTTTATATATTATTTTTCTTCTATGGAAGCTGCATTCGAGACAAGAATATTACAGTTGTATCAAAATGTTTACAGCAAATGAATAGAATATAAATATGTAACTACTAGATAAAACCTATACTCTAATCTTCGTTTTTTTTACTGGAACTCCTCCAGGGTTTGCAAAGAGGGGATTTCAAGAATCTTGTGCCTTCTGGTTTGAGGTATTCGGGGATTTTTCTCCGACTCCATCGAGTATCTTCTCAAGATCGGCTTCGTTATTTTTCATATCTTGCTGTTTGATT
>JAMOOA010000021.1 GCA_027066255.1 Candidatus Altimarinota bacterium
ATCTGGAGAAATGATTTCCTTGAGTGAAATTGCTTGTCCAGATGGAACAATAGTCGAAGTCCAAAATCTCTTTGCAAATACTCCTGCTCGTTTAAATTATCTCAAAAAACCAAGAACGGAATACAATCATATTTATGATTACATTCAAAAAACAGCCCTTTCTCATCCAGAAATATGAATTAAATTTCTTTCAGATGATTCTGAGATTTGTAATTTTAAAGAGTGAGAAACTCTCAAAGAAAGGATTTATAGTATCTACGGAGAAGAGTTTTCAGAAAATATTTTAGAGATAGATTTTCAATACTCAGGGATACAACTTACAGGATATATCAGTGATCCGAAAGTATTTTTTACTAATAAAAACAGGCAAGCACTTTTTATAAATGGAAGAACTATACAATTCCCTCTTATCTTTAAGGCAATAAAAGATGGATATAACCGTTTCATTCCTCACGGTACATTTCCAGGATATGTTCTCAATGTTACTATAGACCCAACACAGATAGATGTGAATGTTCATCCAAGAAAGCTCGAGATACGCTTTGCTCAAGAACAGAGTATTTTTCGCTTATTTTTTCATGGAGTGAAAGATATTTTGGAGAAGGTGAGCTTAACTACAATCCCCTCTATGAGAAAGGATGATAGGGCTCTCTCTTATGAAGGAGGAGAAAATATGTGACAAGAAGTAGGGGGAGTTGTAGCTAATGGAGGAAATGTTCGATCTCCTCAGTATTATACGGGTTCAGGAACAAAATTCAAGGCATATTCTCCATATTCAAATAAATCAGCGAACCCAGCGCAAGTACAACTCATTCCAACTCTTTCTTCCCAAAAGAGGGAGAGGCTTCAGCCCTTTGAAACATCTCAAGACTTACATGATACTCCTTTGGGGAAAATTATAGGGCAAGCACACAATAGCTATATCATCCTAGAAACACCTGATGGATTGAAGATGTTAGATCAGCATGCGTTGGCTGAGAGGGTTATCTATGAAAGAATCTCTAAGAGTTCTTATACATCAAATACTCAATGACTTTTGATAGGGGAGGCCTACACGCTAACTCCCAAGGAGAAAGACATTATAGAAGAAAATAAGAGCGTATTTGAGGATATGGGGTTTGATATAGAACTGCTTTCAGGAAATTCTGTAATGGTCAACGGAGTCCCAGATTTTATAAAAAAAGAAAGTACAAAAAACATATTTTTTGGAATACTCCAAGATATGCAGAATCAAAAAACAGAAACATCTACAACACTTGAAGAAGTTCGTAATAGAATATTTGCCTATACTGCCTGTCGTAGTGCCGTGAAATTTGGAGATAAACTTAGTATTTTTGAGATAAATAAACTGTTACATGATGCAGCACTTGATTATAGTGCTACGTGTCCGCATGGGAGGCCAGTAGTTTGGGAGATGGATTTGGAAGAGATGAAGAAGAAGTATGAGAGGTAAATTTAAAAAAGACCCACAAATATGGATCTTTTAATTTATATTGAGAAAATTACACCACATACACCCAAGGAGCAATAGCATTGAGGATGAGTCATGAGAGGAAGAGTACAACAAGTCAGAGAAGAGTTTTTGTGATACGTTTTTTTGCTTCGTCCTTCATTCCGGCATCCATACCACTCATAGAATACATAATACCATTTACTACAATGAAGAGTACTCAGGCGAGTCCAGCAATGAAAGTTGCGTACTTTATCATTTTTCCAATCATACTCATAATAGCTCAAAATCCTGTTCAGAGGTTGCATTCATATCTTGGGACTTTTTCGCTTCCGATATTACTTCAGCAATTTGCCCCAGGAACTTTTTCAGTCACGGTTACTTTTACTGCGTAAGTATAAGAGGTAGTAGTAAGTACTCCAAAACTACAAAGAGAGAGAAGAAGAAATATTTTTACGAGTATTTTTTTCATAAGTATTTTTTATAAAGTAGCTAAGTCAAGAAGGAACGTATAAGCTGCAAGGAGTATAAGTGTTGCAAGCATTGTATTGATAACAATGCTCTTTGCTTTTTTTACTCGTTCTTCATCCCCGTTGGAAGTGATATAGTAGTATCCAGCAAGAGTGAGGAAGAACATAGCAATTGGTCCAGCAAAGAAAAGAGCAAGATTTGAAAGGGACTGCACAAGATTTACCCCATCGTCAAGATTTCCGTTGAAGGCGAGTCTTTTCCAAGCCTCTATTATACCGACAAATATAAGAGCGAGAATGGTATAGATAAACTTATTTTTTGCTTCGGTCATTTTCTCCTCTTTTCCTCTCGAAGTCATCACATTTATCCCTGCAAGAGTGAGCATAAAGACAGCAGCGATAAATATCATTATCTCCATAAACCCGACAATTTTATCGTTGAGAGTATTTCCAAATACAAAGAAGTCCACAAAGAGATTAGAGTTTCCAGAGGTACTTGTAAAACTACTGGATCAGACAGTTCCTCACACGCTTCCTCATTGGGTATTAAATGCTTCGTAGAGAGTCCCTGGTATATTGATAAAAAGTATTCCTACAAGAGTGTACCATATCTGTCTCTTCGAAGAAGAAAGTTGTTCCTCATCACTTCCCATGGACATAATCATCATAAACCCATTGTATACGAGGTAGATAACCATGAGTCCCATAAGAATAACTTTTATGGTAGTGAGAACACTGAAACCGGTATTGTTAAGAGCTTGGACAGCATTCGTTCAGGCTGTATACTTTATAGAAACCTTCTCGATATCAGTACTTCCAGGTATATCTACTATTCATGCAGAGACACTGGTAAAACAGAGATATCAAAAGACAAACAAGAGTATAAGTTTTAGTATATTTTTCATAATGTTTTTTTAAATAGCTACTCGTGGTAAAAGGAAAAATGTGAGAATCAAGTAGTTCATAACAAGAATGGCAAGCCCTATAGCTATGTATATAAGAGCCTGTTTTCATTTCTTGAGTTTCTCTTCATCTCCAGCAGAAAGGAGTATTTGTATTCCAGCATACA
Organism: Candidatus Altimarinota bacterium; assembly: GCA_027066255.1. Lineage (GTDB taxonomy): Bacteria > Patescibacteriota > Gracilibacteria > BD1-5 > UBA6164 > CALDZK01. The sequence continues at coordinate 2,990 of JAMOOA010000021.1, forward strand.
TAATCATAATTACCACGACAATACCAACAAAGCCGTTCATCCAGTTAATAATCGTTACAACTACATCAACCCCTCCACTGAGGTTTGCTCTGTTGATACAATTTCCTCACTCTATTGTAATAATTCATAAATCAAGATTGTTACAATCAATTTTTCCATAGACGGCTTCGACTATTCATCTTGCAAATCTGATGAGCATAAAACCTATGATAGCATAGAAGATAGTCATCTTTCCTTTTTTTATGTTCTCTTCGTTTCCATTGGCTGTTACGAGGGAATAAAAAGCAAATATAGCCATAGCGAGGAAAAAGAGTGCAGCGAGGGTCATCATAAGGTTAATAATAGGTTCAATGAGGTTTTGCATTAGGCTAAATGCAAGAGTTTCTCCGACTCCTCTATCAAAGAGAATTCTCGTAAAAGAGAAGGCAAATTGCATCATCACAAGTCATATGGTTATCCATATAATTCCTTTTTTAAACTTCCCTACTTCTTCTTCGGTATTACTTGCGAGTATGAGTCTCAGAGCAATAACAAGAAAGTAGATAGTCGCGATTGCATAAAAGAGGTTTTTTAGGTCTCTTGCAAATTTAATAAGTGTATTAAAGATACCTTTTTCTCCTCCTTTAGTTACTGTTATAAATTGGCCTCCATTTCCAAATTCTTTAAGTTTCTCGTTGTTTGTTACTTGAGATCCTTGGTTTTGTAGGGATCCAATATTGAGATTATTTACTGCTGAATATGTCTGAGAGTAGACTCAGAATAAACAGGTAAATAATAGGGCAAAGATGATGAGTAATTTTTTCATAATTATTCCTAAAAGAAATTATATATATAGTGTAGCAGATTAATCAAGGGCAGGCAAATTATTCCCCATCATTCATAATCCCGAGCCTTGCTTCGATTTCGATGTCGACATACTTCTTTTTACGTCCGTATTTTTTACGAGAATATTCTTTGATGATTTTGGCTGCTTTTTTGTTTTGGTAGCTGTTGTCCCAAATAGTTTTGAAGTCAAAAGGACGGGTAGTTGAGTTATCTATATTGAGCTTACAGT
>JAMOOA010000022.1 GCA_027066255.1 Candidatus Altimarinota bacterium
AACTCAATAAAGAACGAACTTTGAATGATATAATTAAAAATACATCTACAGGAGAAGACTCACAAAAAAAAGATAACAGTTATCTCCTTGATCCAAAAAATGAGTATGACTATCCAAGTTTTGAAGAGATACTGGAGTATGGGAAGAGTTATATAAAAGAGGTTATTGGGGAAGGTTGTACTATAAAAAAAATCTGAGCTAATAGATATATGCTAGAAGTGTGAGAAAAATCATGGAATGTTCGAAAAAGATGATTAGAAATATTTTGTTTTCTTTCTCGTTTCCCTAATACAATAATTGATCGTGATAGTATCATCCTCTATTGATTAAGCACAAAAGATAAGTGTCTAGACATTACTACAAATAATATAGGACAACAAAAAAAATATTGGAATGAGTCTACTCCTTTTGATACTCTTAAAATGTGTTCACCTTGAACTGGAAGATGAGTAATAAACTGATGTTTTGTGTGAGTACTTCAAAAAGAAGCTCTTTTTTTAAATAACAATATTAAACTATACGAAATAGGAGGTAATATCTCAATAGAAGATCTTTCAGAAAGAAAAACTATTACCTTAACGTTAGGAGAATCAAATATACTCATCAAGTTATTAAAAAATAAATGAAAAGAAGTGAGTGTAAATACACTCAGTGAAAAAGAAGGTAGTCTACAGCAATTAATTTATAAGGTAAGGAAGAAGATATCTCTCATTTCTCGATATCTCTCAATAGAAACTGGAAAAGAATGATACAAACTCGTTATACACAAAAGCGCTTCTGAGAAAATTGAGCCTGCTAGAAATAATACCTCAACAGCTATCCAAGAAACTCTTGAAGCAAAATAATTATTTCTTTAAAAATTTCTTCAATACTTTTGCTAGTATAATAGTAATAATAAACAATCCTGCAGCATAATACAACATCGTTATATCTATACCTCTAATAGCATCTGAAAATGATGTGATTTTTTCATTTTGAAATGCTGCTCCAGCAAGGATAAATACAGAAGCTCCCGGTATGATTCCGATAAGAGTTGCGAGGAAAAATCCTTTGAAATTAATCCTCAAAAACCCTGATATATAGTTTACGAGATCAAAGGGGAAAAATAGAAGCCTCGCTGAAAGGATCGTCATAAATGGAGCTTCATTTGCTTTGTCTTTAAGTTCTGTGAGGATTCCTCCACTTGCGTTTCCTCTTAAAAGTTTCTTTCCAAATATCTTCCCAAGAAGATAGGCGAAGGCTGCACTCATATTTTCTCCAACAAGTGTAAAAGCCAGTCCTCACCAAAACCCAAAAAGTGCTCCCGACATAAACGTCATAAACGTTGCTGGAAAAAGAACCACTGGACGAATCGCATATAAACATATGTATATCAGTGGTCCGATTGTAGGATTTCCAGAGATAAAGTTATACACAGAAATTGCAATATCCTCGACAGAAAGGTTATGCATAGATTTATACATAAAAAATGTATATGCGAGTATTATCCAGATAGTCGCTGTAACGACTTGAAGAGCATTATCCTTTATCCAATACTTTGCTTCAGATTTGAAGCCTGAAAGTGTATGGAGAACAAATGCGTCACATACTTTCTTGATAGCTTCTGATTTGGTTGGATATGAAAAAACAATTCTTGAGAGCTTGTAAGCTGAGGTTTTATGCTCCATGGCAGATATGAGAATAGGAAGCATATCTCCTGCCCTAGAGCCAACTATGGTAGCTCCAAGTATTTTCCCTGAAATTCTACGAAAGTGTACTTTTACAAAACCCACTGTGTCCTTTGTTACTTTACTCCTATCATTACTATCAAAGTATATCGTCTTACTCACTATATCATCATCTGTGTATACTTCCAGAAGCTCCATTCTCGTTTTTCCGACGCGAGCAACCTCTATCGAAGTATAGAGCGTTGCTGGAAGAATAGCATTTCTTGAGGTTGCTTTGATTTGAGGGAGAAGAATATTTCTCACTAGTCCCCTTCCTTCGTTATTTGCCCAGTGAGTAAACTGAGGATTTCCATTCACACAGTCTCCTATCGCAAAGATATTTTTTACATTGGTTCTGTTATGTTTGTTTACATAGATTCCTGCTGTATCATACTTTACTCCGACTTTTTCGAGATTTAGTTTTTCTACATTTGCAACTCTTCCAAGAGATACAAGTATCTTATCAAATACAATCTCATGAGTTGTTCCACTCGAACGGTCAAGAACTATTAGTTTCTTTCCCACAACCTTCTCAGCAACGGTATTAGTACATATATCTATACCCTTCTCTCTAAATATCTTTTCAATAACTTCGCTTGCTTCCTCCTCCTCTCTCGGAATGAGGCAAATATTCCTCTGGATAATCGTGACTTTCACTCCAAGACTTGCAAGACTCTCTGCCATCTCACATCCTATATATCCTCCTCCTATAACTACCAAATCCTTGATATCATCCGTCTGCTCAAATATCGTCTCATTCGTTAAAAAGTCCTTACTATCTATCCCTTCTATAGGATACACTTTTGGATGACTTCCTGTTGAAATAACTATCTTTTTTGCTGAAATTATAGCTACTCCCTCTCCTTTCAAAGGAGAGGGTTGGGGTGAGGTATTTGTTGGAATTATAGCAAGAGTATTTTTGTTCTTAAATGAAGCAAATCCTTGAATGATATCCATTCCGTATTTCTCTATCTTTTCCACCGTTTCCTCGTCTTGTATTTCTTGTCTCCTCTCTCGAACTTCTACAAGTGCTTCTTTCAACCCCCATCGTCCTCCGGACACTTCCCCCTTACAAGGGGAAGAATTATCTTTCGCAATATCGATAAGAGCTTTTGATGGTACACAACCATAATTCGTACAATCTCCTCCTATGAGCCCTCTCTCTATTAGTGCTACTTTCTTTCCAGCTCCAGCCAGTCAGATAGCAACAGTCAGTCACCCACTTCCAGCTCCAATAACAGCAACATCATAGTTCATAACATTGAGTGTAAAATACTAAAATAACACGTATATAGTAAGGATAGTAAAAAAAGACCTTAATTCTTTCTAAAGAATGACTCTAGCTTGTCGCTCATTAAAAGAAATACACTTATCCAAAAAGGGAGGAGCAATAGGAGATAGTAAAAAAGTAGTCTATACTCTATCTCTCTCACAAAATAGTACTGTAGGGAGAATAATGAAATCGGTATAACTCATAGAAAGATAAAGAGGAAATAGACCCCTGATGACGTAATCTTCTTTTGAGAATAATTCTTTTTTCCTTGATATTTATTTATTTGAATATCGGCCTCAATATGTTTTTCACCATAAGATATAACGATTAGAGCTATCCCTACGATAAAAGATATTAGAAATGCCATAGCTACATATATAGCAAGAAATTCTATACTCTTATATAAAAATATATGTTCTTGAAGAAATAAACTCGCCAAAAGCAAAGCCGAGATTCCGAGGAACGCTCTTCAGAATAATCTTTTGGGAAAAGAGATATATTTTAGTTCTTCTTCATTCATAATCATTTTATGGTTAATAATTTAAATCTCCACATTCCTATAATGCGTCACTCTATGTGACGTTTTTTGTTTGAGAATCGCGATAACATCAAACTGGATATTTTCTAGATCTATGAAGTTTCTCTTGCAGTAAAACTCCACGGTCTTAAGGCACTTGTGAAGCTTGTTCTTCGTAATAGATTCTTCTGGTGTTCCGTATCCGAGATGGCTTCGGTACTTAACCTCAAAGAAGTGATACTTCCCTTCTTTCTCTGCAATGATATCCACCTCTCCAAACCTCCCAAACTTGAAATTGGTATCCTTGATATGATAGTTATGTTTTTGGAGATACTCTATTGCAATCACTTCTCCGATGTCTCCGGTTTTTTTCATAATTTTTATTTGTAGCCATTCCCTCTCTTAACAAGAGAGGGTTAAGGGTGGGTTTAAATCTCAAGACTAAGAGATTCTTGCATTCGCAGGAATGACAAAACATAGTATTTTCTCACAAAT
>JAMOOA010000023.1 GCA_027066255.1 Candidatus Altimarinota bacterium
AAAACCTGACTTGAAAATAGAGTTATTATCTCTGGAGGAGAAGCAAGCATTAACCCCAAATTTGCAAAATATATAGCGTACGCAAAAGAAGTAGGCTATGATAGAGTTCAAACAGTAACAAATGGGAACATGTTTGCTCTTGAAAAATTTTGTAGTAAGGTTTTTCAAGCTGGACTGGATGAGGTTACCTTTTCATTTCATGGACATACTTCAGAGATGCATAATTATCTCGTAGGAACTCCAGGAGCATTCCAGAAATCATTAAAAGGACTTATATATATTAAGAAGTATTTCCCTCAAATTATTATCAATATTGATATTGTTGTCAATAAGATTAATGTTTGATATCTTCCAAATATTGTAAGCTTTTTCATGCGTTTAGGAGTGTATGAATTTGATATACTCCAGATTATTCCTTTTGGAAGGTGATTTTCTGAATATAAAAATCAGCTTTTTTATGATATTGAGCATTATAAAAATGAACTACAAGAAACATGGAAGATATCCAGGATTCCTGGAGTTTACATGTGGACGAATAGGTTTCCAGCTGAAGCCTTTGAATGATATGAAGACCTTATTCAAGACCCTAGAAAAATAAAATCTGAGGTTATGGGAGAATCAAAGGAGATGTTTGATCCATTTATTTCTTCTCAATGAAAAAAGAAACCAGAATGCTTTGGTGAAGCATGCAGTTATTGTTTTTTATACCAATATTGCCATGATTTTATTTGAAATTTTTGATGAAAAACATCTAAGATACTTCCTATAGAAGATGACTATGTTTTAAATTGAGAAGACTTTCCTAGTGATGTATATAAAATATATGGTGAAACAAAAGATGACTTTAAGAAATACCTTTCTCAAAGAGCAAGAGAATATAAAAAACTTATAAATACCCCAAAGTGCTTAGGGGGTAGTTGACTATATCAAGAATATAAAGATATATCTCAAAAGAATACATTAGAAGATTATACAAAAAATTATATTACAAACTTATATAGGAAAAAATCTCTTAGATGCTCAACTTGTCGCTATGATAATTCCTGTAAGGGGATACATCTTAATTTTCTTAGAAGCTATGGTTTTTCACTTCTTCAACCAATATATCGAAACTTAAAACCTAAAGCATTTGAGGATACTTTCAAAAGAAATTTTCCTTTGCAGTTTAAAGATAAATATAGATGAATACTTGATATACGTACATATATTAATTTCTTTAATTATATTAAACTAAATGATCCCAACAGAAGCTACTCTTATCTTGAGTTGTGATGTGGGGTGTGAATGGGGACAAATTACCTTTCACAGTCATGATATGATATTGTATGAATTGATAATACTACCTACGAGATACTGCCATTCCTGAATCAACAATACTCAGCATATATATATAATCATGATATTACGGATTCTATTGAATTTACTTGAATAAAAACTTTTTATGAGGTTATATTTCTGGCAAATATACTAAATGATCATTACTCTTATATCTATGATATAGAAGGATATTTTTGTAAAATTTTCCAAAATATTTATAAAAAACTTACTCCTGAGTGAATAATTATTTTTGATATAGATGATAAGCTATGAATGTTCTCAGAAGGATTTATAGGGAAACTTCTGAGTATAGGATTTTCCCTTGATAAAAAAGAGGGAAGTCAACTTAGAAAAGAATATACGTTTTATGTTTTTAAAAAACTTCCTTTGTAATTTTAGATTGTATTTCTATACTTAGAGTGTTATTTTCTACAAAATATAATTGGCAAATATCTGATATATCCAGGTAAATAGACACTGTAATAATTCGTGTCATTTTTGTAGTAACCCTAGTAATGGGAACAATATTAGTTATGAAAGAGGAATAGAACTTATAGATGGTTTTATAAAATCCTGATATAGAGGAATTATTTTTACAGGTTGAGAACCAACACTTTCACCGGACCTTCCAAAATGGATAAAGTATACGGTTGAGAAAGGAATAGAAAACAGAATGATTTCAAATGGAATGATGTGTTCAGACCTGCATTTTATGAAAAGACTCTCTGATAGTTGATTAGAGCTTGTGCATTTTTCTGTTTTTTCTTGTCATGAAGAGGTGCATGATTTTCTCAGCAATACTCCATGAAGTTGGAAGAAACTTATGTATTCTATATCGAACGCCCTTCATCTTTGA
>JAMOOA010000024.1 GCA_027066255.1 Candidatus Altimarinota bacterium
ATGAAAATAGATACTACTGACTCTAGTCTATTAGAACAAAACAGACCCCAAAATACAACAGGAGAGTGAATCTCTATAACCGTCATAGATGACAAGAGATGTGTAGATTGTGGAACAGAATCTATAGTTTCTCAACTTGAAAAAGTTCCTTTTCTCGAAAAAGCAACATTCAAAAACAAAGATTTTTCTGACGAATGAGTAGAAGATTATCTCAAGAAAAATGAGATTACTGTACTTCCCGCTGTTATATTTAACACAAACTCTCTCAGTGATAATGGAACAATGGTTCCGTATCTTTCTTCAATATCAGACGATGAATACTCTCTCCAAATAGGAGCGATTTTTAATCCATTTGAAAAAAGAAGCGAAAAAGGATTTTTAATTATAAACAAGGATGATCTAAAAAATATTAAGAAAGGTGCTTATACTCAATGACAAACAAATGCAAAGATTACTTGGATAGAGTACAGTGACATCGAATGTCCTTTTTGTGCCAAACTCCACAACTCTGGAGTCATAGAAGAAGTAACTAAAAAATATGGTTCTGATCTCCAGCTTATGTTTCAACACTTTCCTCTCAATTTTCATCCAAACGCAGAACCTGCAGCGATGGTTTTGGAGTGTCTCGCAGCAGAAAAATGAGCCTCTGATTTTTATAGTCTTATCAAAATAGCTTTTACCTCTGAAAAATCGGATAAAGACTATCTCATAGAAGAAGCTGTAAAACTCTGAGCAAATAAATGAGAGCTTGAATCTTGTGTAGAAGAAGAAAGGTTTAAACAAAAAATAAATAATCAATTAGTGACCGGGCAAACAATGTTTGGAATCACTGGAACTCCTGGAAACGTCCTCATTAATAACGAGACAGGAGAGTATGATATTATTCCTGGAGCTTATGGAGTAGATAGATTCTCAGATACCATAGATAGACTTCTTAAATAATTTTTTACCCATCAATATCTCTCTATGAGAAAAATAATATTTTTTATTATAAGTTTATTTTTTGTTTCCCAGAGTTTCTTTATTATAAGTTACTGATATAATGAGAAACTTGTTCAAAAGTCATTTCTTCTCAAAGGAGTAATAGAACAGGAGGTTAAAAATGGAAAACTCTATATTCATGCTATTAATGTATTTATAGAGAATATATCAGCAGACACCAGAAAGACTAATAAGTTACTCACTCGAGTTATTGAACTCGAAAATAAACTCAAAAAGAAAGAGGGAAAAACACAAAAAGAAAAGGATATCTATAGGCTTCTTACCTATATTCGATACCAAATATTCCTCACTTGATGATATAGAGATTCTCAAAATTTATTAGAAACTGAGAAAGAGGCTACTATTTCAGAAGATCCTAAAGAAAATAAAAAATCATTAGAGGATAGTATAATAGAAGATTTTAATGTATCCTCTGAGGAGTTTGAACAAGATTTTTTTAACAAAAGAGAGTCTAAACTTGACGAGTTTCTAGAAGATATATATTCTCGTGACGGAATTCCTGACAAAGAGATAGGGAAAAAAATACGCGAAGAACTAAAAGAAATCGAGTTCTTGTACGACAGAAGTTCTGAAAAAATGAGAGATCAAAAAAGAATCTCCGATCTTAAAAGTATCGAGAAGCAACTCAAGAATTACTATGCAAAAAATCACAGGTACCCAGAGTATAGAAATATACTCTCCGACTTAGAAGGGGAAATTCCTCAAGATACTTTTGGAGGAATCATAAAGCACAACTGTAGATTTGGATACTTTTATGAAGTATGGTGAGGAAACCAAGAATATAGGATTTCTAGTTGTCTCGAATCAGAATCCAGTCTCGATCTCTGACAGTATGACGGTGGAATGGATCCCTATAGATATGAAATCTGAACTGATATATCTTATGCTGGGAAAGGAATTTCCTATATACAGAATTCTGATATATACTATTTTTCTCTCGTAGACCAAAAGTCTGATTGAGGCTCTGTACATGGATACAACTCATGGAAAACCCTTGCTTTTGAAGCAAAAAGTAATCCTACTCAAAAAGAAATAAAACTAACCCTTGTAAGCTTCAGGTATCAAAGTCAAAATCCTTGGGTAGATAAAAATAATACTACGTATCATCTTATAAATATCATAGCTTCAGCTCTTGATAATTACTTTTTTGAAGGAGACATACTAGCCTTAATAGAAGAAACTCCTGAATATGAGTGACAGAACCTATCTGTTGGAAGTCCTCTCGTGATAGGAAACAATTATTTGGTAGGAACTATAGATTATGAAAAGCTCTGACTCAAGGGAGACTTTCCTAGTGATGTTTTTGGAGGTAAAATGCTTTTAGCATATACTGATTCTGGATGGGGCCATTACCAAATACTTTGATTTATTCGTGAAAAAAAAGGAGGAAAGGACTATAAGAAAGTAATGATTCGAGGAACATATTCTCCCAAAAATAAACTCCTCAAAAGTTGAGTTGACTATATACTTCGAAACGGAAATCAAATTAAATTTTTTGATAAAGAAAGTATCTATTTATTTAAGTCTGGAGAAATGATAAATGATACCTATCATATCATGACTAAAAATAAGGAGTCTCAAACACTCACCCTTCTCGATGATATAACTTCTCTTCCTAAGATTATCCTTGACCAGCCTATTGGGCTTATATTTGACCCAAAAACAAAAAAAGCGTATGTTGATGGAGATTTGTTGGAAATGAATTAATTTTATTCTATAAAGAGTCTCTATGAAAAATACCATTCTTATCTTTTTATTGATTCTTGGTCTGTGACTTTATTCTGGATGTTTTTCCGCAACTTGATGACTAGAAACGGATAAGAAGAGTTTTATAAAAAATATCATTCTTAAAAAGAAGGAAATCATTGAAGTATTACCTCAAGGAAGAATCTACACTCAAGCTATAGATACATTCTTCCAGAACCATAAAAACAATGAAAAAGCTATAGAGTCTATCGATACTCGTATTTCAAAAATAGATAAAGCTCGAAGTAGAAAAAATAGGCTTATTTTTGAATACATTGAATACAAGATTGGATTTTCATTTCTTTTATTATCTGAAAAAGAGACTAATAAAGAAGGTTATAGGCTATTTTTAAAACTTAAAGCAAAAGATGCACAAACTTATGTCGATAGTCTTTCGTTAACACAACTGAAGGAAATAACTCTTTTCTTGTACGAGGATAAAAAAAATTATGATATAGAAAATAAAGAAGCTTATTTAAAAGAAGGTCAAAAGGCTAGAGATCAGATTAGAATTTTAGACATACAGGCTATAAGATCAGCCATAGAACAATCATATCAATATGATTATACATATCCTTCAGAAAAAGATTTTTACAAAGTTATTGATTCCTTCATGGATAAAATTCCAAAAGATCCTTTTGCTGGTTTTAAAATAAATAAATGTAATTTTGGCTATATATATGAGGTTACTGATAGCGAGGATGGTACCAGAAATCAGAATTTTAGAATTTCTACCTGTCTTGAAAATAAGGGAAATATTTTCGATAAAACATCTAAGGATGGTTGAATATATATTAATCGACTGGAGTTAGGAACAAGATTAAGTGAGGATTCTTTCAAAGAAAAGTTTTATATAAATGATATCTCTCACTGGGAAGAATACTCATTGTGAGAAGAAGTTTTTGATGAAAACTTAAAAAAAGAGGTTTTATATCATATGATATTCAAAAAATATATTACAGAAAACCCTAAATATGGGACTATTCATAAATTTGATTAGCTTTCCTACCCTAACATTTTTTTTACAAACCCTTCATCCTTTCTCCATCCTTTTTTAGTCTTTGCGCGAAGTGCCAGAAATACCTTCTTTCCAAAAACTCCTTCGAGTTCTGTGCGGGCTTCTTTTCCTATCTGGGTGATAAGTTTTCCTGACTTCCCTA
>JAMOOA010000025.1 GCA_027066255.1 Candidatus Altimarinota bacterium
TATAACCTCACTAAGGACTTTATTCTCTATGATGCTGGGAATGATAGCAACAGTAACTTTGAACGTGTTTTGAAGATTCTTCAAAAACTAAGTGATACTGGCAAAAAGGTCAATCTCCTAGTTATCTCTGAAGACACTACTGCTGATGTGGAGCTCAGAAAAAAGGTTCTTGAATTTAAAATCGAGAAATCTATATTTTTTATTGGGAGAATAGAAGCTAAAGATGAAGTGTACTACTATACTCAGGCTACTGGAGTGATATTTCCAACTATCTATAGCTCCTTTCCTTTTGCTTTCGCAAGAACTATCCTCTACCAGGCTCCTATTATCACCAGTGAACTCAAATCCATACAAGAAATCATGGAAGACTCTATCACGTATTTCAACTCTCGTTCTACTAACGAAGCAGCTCAGCAAGTGACCGAATTCCTTCAAGAAAGGAAACAACCAAACCTCTACTCCTCTCTCAACAAGAGGCTTTCTCCAGAAAATACCGTCAAGAGCCTCCTTAAAGTAATAGAATCTTGGGAAAAGAGGTTATAAGAAGATGTCATTCTCGTTATCTCCTTGAAAAAAGAGTGAATCTTTTTATAATAGAGTCATAAAGCTTACTCTTACTCTTCTTCTATGTCTACTCTCACTCCCAGAAATATCGAAATCCTCCGAATTATCGTGGAAGAATACATCCAAACAGGAGAAGTACTTGGAAGCAAGCTCCTACTCAAAAAATATAATCTCGGAGTCAGTTCAGCAACCGTGAGAAACGATATGGCTCTCCTCGAGAAGTTTGAACTCGTATATCAGCCATACAATTCAGCTGGGAGACTGCCCACTACCAAAGGACTCAGAGCATTTGTGAATTATCTCATGAATGAGACCCCAGAACATCTACTCGAAAAAGAAAACGTTCAATCTCCATGATCTGATATCAAGCAACTTTCTGACTTCATCCACAGTATCACTTTTGAATTGGCAAAAAATACTCGCGAAATAGCGTTTTTTATTATTCCCGAAAAACATATCTGTGAGCATTCTGGTATTGCGACCTTTCTCAAAAAGAACCATAAACGTATAGGAGATGATATATTTAATATCATCAAAATGCTCGAAGGAAAGAATGATTTCACCAAGTTTATACAGTGATTCCCTATTCACGAAGGAGTCAATCTCTTCATCGGAGAAGAAAACATGCTCCCCTATCTCAAGGATTATACTATCATCGTTAAACCTGTTCATATCGAAGGAAACGTCGGGTATATCGGTATTATCGGCTGACTCAAGATGAACTATAGTTTCAATATGAGTGCTGTAAGGGGAATAATATAAAGAACTGCTTCATAAAAGAGTCAATAAATATTGACTCTTTTATTTTTTATACTATATTTAGTTTAGATTTTTTCTTAATTTGAGTTAATAAATATGAGTTTTAATTATTTAAAATGACCTGCGAAAGTAAGAGCAGAGTGTGGAGATTATAAAAACACTGTCCCTTACACTAAGATAGAGCAAAGAGAATTAAGTGTACTCATAGAGAAATTCAGAGTTGAATCTTACGCTGTATCAAGATGAAGAATTTCTGAAGGCATAAAAGAAGCAGTATCAGAATCGCTATCAAGGATGGATACGATTATCGATAAAATCCAAATGGGAATAGATACAGAAGCCCATAATGCTACTTCGAGTACTCGTACTTCTATAGACAAAGCTGATAAACTACTAAAAGCAGCTCTCTGACTATCTGAAATAGAGGAAAATTTTCCTCATATAGAGGAAATACTCAAGGAATTTCATAATATTTCTACTTCTACAATCGCAGAAGGTTCTATACTCAGGAGAAAAAATATAATAGAAGAGATAGAAGAGGAGTCTCAAAAGATTAGAAAAATAGTTTCTATTATAAGAAAGCTTGATCTTGAACTTTATGTTGGTCGCTGTACAAAATTAGCCCTAGAATACAATAAACTATGATCATTCACTATAATGGCAGCATTTTTCGAAGCTCACTGATAAATACTATCAAATATTCATCTTACCAAGATGTAAAAAACACCCTCCCTTCCGGGAGAGTGTTTTTTACTATTTTCTCTTATTTATGCTTCTCGACTAATCCCTTGAGTGTTTCCAAGTCTTGAACTCCTATCATCTGTTCTACAGCTTTTCCGTCTTTGAAGAGCATGATAGTAGGGATACTCATAACCCTGTACTCACTTGCAAGTTCTGGTTGTGCGTCAACATCTACTTTTCCTACTGTTACTCCTGTAGATTTCTCGAACTCTGCAAGTATTGGCATCGCTGCTTGACATGGTCCACACCATTCTGCCCAGAAATCTACGAGCATAAGTCCTGAGTTTGTTTCTGTTTTGAAGTTACTATTTGTTAGTTCCATTGTCTCTATCATTAAATAATTTAAAATACATACTTAGTATATTTCTTAGAGGAAAAAAGCAAGAGAGAAGTGTGAAGATTTATGACTCTGCAAAAATGATTTTTTCCATATCTTCAGCAATAGATATAATGTGCATGTTTTCTATACTTTCAGCACGCTGGATATTTCTTGGAATAGAGTCTGTTACGTAGAGTTCATCTAAGTGTTTACACAGTTCTATGTGAGAGTCATTTGGGAATATTCAGTGTGGAATGTATGCACTTACTGATTTTGCTCAGAGATCAATGTCTCAAGGGCTAATACGTATCTCCCCAAAGGTTATCGAAAAAAAAAGAGACAAGAAACAGCTTGAGCGCTATGTTATAATGTCAGAATCATGAGCTCAGGAAAAAATCCCTAGACTCGAAAGAGAACTAGTTACTATACCAAAAGATTTTGATGAGTTCGACGAAAATATATCACTCACTATCTATAAAAACAAAATTGCTTATATCGACTTTTCAACACAAACAAGCATTATCATCGAACAATGAGAGATTGCGGAATTTCAGAGGAAAGTTTTTGTATTGCTGTTTAAAAGCTTAAAAAAATAAATATCAAAAAAGACCTTTTACTTTAAAGTAAAAGGTCTTTTTAAAAATGATAAGATTTACAGAAAATACAATACAACTGCTACTATAATTCCTAGTATACTTCCAGCAAATGCCTCGCTCGGAAGATGCCCAAGAGATTCTTTGAATTTTTTCTCTCATATAGCCCTATTAATAGCCTCAGCATGAAGTCCTGCTTCGAATCTAACATTTATTGCATCATATATAATGATAACCGTAAATGCCATAACAATAGCAAAGTATTCTGAACTTATCCCATATTTTAGAGCAAAAGCTGTTGCAAGAGCAACGACGACGGAAGTATGTACTGATGGCATTCCTCCGCTTCCAAGAGCACGAGTCATATTCCATTTTCCTGTCTGTCCCTTAACGAGGATTCACTTTATAAATACTGCAGCTATAAACGAAACAGCAGGAATAAATATAATAGTCTCGTAGAAGATATTTTGCATAAAGTATTTGTTTTATTTGAAACTTTTAATTTTATATTCAAATGTCCCTGATGGAGCTTTGAGTTTTACTGTCTCACCTTTCTTTTTCCCAAGAAGAGCCTTCCCTACTGGGGATTCATTAGAAATTTGAGGAGTATCAGAAAGTATATCTGACTCTGTTGTCCCAACTATTTTATATGTTTCATCTTGTTTTGTTTCGATACTAGTTATAGTGACTTCCATTCCCATAGAAACTTTATTTTCTTTTTTCCCTGAGTCCTCAATAATTTCTACTCTCTTGAGCTGTCCTTCAATATCTGTAATCCTGAGTTCTACCTGAGCCTGTTCACTTCTTGCATCTTCATACTCAGAGTTCTCTGAAAGATCTCAGAAGCTAATTGCCTCCTTAAGTTTCTCAGCTATTTCCACCCT
>JAMOOA010000026.1 GCA_027066255.1 Candidatus Altimarinota bacterium
TGTCTCCAACTAAGACTGCCTTGTATTCTCCATACTTTTTCCAAACAGTCAGTTCTCCTCTACGAAGCTCATCATTGTCCATGCAAGGCATATCATCATGTACCAGAGAAAATGCATGAACTGATTCTATTGCGATACAGAGTTTTATGATATCATCATCTGTTTTTAGATCTGAAAAGTCTCTTCCTGAGAGAGTAAGGTAAAATTCGAGAGCTAAAATACTTCTGAGTTTTTTTCCACCAGAAAAAGCGTACTTTACAATATCTTTGAAGTCATCAAGAGGAATTCACATAGGTATTGCAAGATAAGTATCGAGGTATTTTTCAATACTGGTCTCTATTAATTTTTTATAGTCAGTGTACCAATTTGGAAGCATGCGAGTTGTAGTTTAGTAAATTATTTTCAGAAATTTCGTTGAGAAGATTCAAAGAATTCTATCACTCTATCAAGTTCTTCTTCATCAAACTCTGGCCACTTTTTTTCAGTAAAATAATACTCTGAGTAAGCACTATCAAAAAGAAGGAAACCAGAGTGACGCAGATCTCCTCCTGTTCTGACTATTACGTCTGGATTAGGAAGGTGGGCTGTATCTAAGTATTTTTTAAATTCTTGTTCTGTAATCTCTTCAGGAATTTTTCCTGCTAATATTATTTTCTTCGTTGCACGAATTATCTCATCTTGTCATCCATATACAAGAGCGATAGTGAGTATGAGCCCTGAATTGCTTTGCGTTTCAGAAACAAGTTGTCCGAGTATTTTTTGTGACTTATCTGGGAGTTTTCCTATATCTCCTATAAGCTGTACTTGGATATTTTGTTCCATGAACTCAGGCAAAAGAGTAATAGTTTTATCAACAAGTTTTAATATATTGGCTACTTCTTCTGGGGTTCTCTTTACTAAATTTTCAGTAGAAAGAGCCCAAACAGTTAAGTATCAAATTCATTTTTTTGATGCAAGCTTTGCTATATCTCTGAGGTTATCAAAACCAGCTTTATGACCAAAAAGAGCAGGCATAAATCTAGCTTTTGCCCATCTACGATTTCCATCCATTATGATTCATAAATGCTTCATCAATGTATCTATTGTAATTAATGTAAAGTAGTGTAAAAAATAATAGTACTTTTACAAAAGTTTTTACTAGCCTAAAATAAGTTTATCTGGGTTTGCTAATCGATAAAACTTTCCTTTCTTTTTCATGAGTTTTGTATAACTTCATGACTCTACTACCCTCCCATTTTGAAGAACATATATCACATCTGCATGCTGAATCGTCGAAAGTCTATGAGCAATAATGATGCTCGTCTTCCCTTTCATGAGTCTATCTAGAGATTTCTGAATCATGGTCTCTGTTCTGTTATCAAGAGCGCTGGTTGCTTCATCAAGAATCAGTATCTCTGGATTTTTAAGAAAGAGTCGAGCTATAGAAATGCGTTGTTTTTCTCCACCGGAGAGCTTGAGTCCTCTTTCTCCTATCACTGTTTTGATTCATTTTGGGAGATCATACACAAACATCGCTTCTGCTTTTTTGAGGGCTGATTCTATATCTTTCTTGGTGGCTTTTGGATTTGCAAACTTAAGGTTTTCTTCTATCGAGAGATTGAAGAGGCTATTGTCTTGAGAGACTACTCATATATGACTTCTGAGAGATGATTTCTTGATATCTTGGATATCGATTCCATCAAGAAGTATTTCTCCAAAATTTACATCCCAAAACCTGAGTAGCAGGTTCACTATCGTGGACTTCCCTGCTCAAGTATCTCAGACAAGAGCTATCTTTTGTCATGGTTTAATTTCTAGGTCTATATTTTTTAGTATCTTTTTATTATCTGAGTATCCAAAACTAACATTTTCAAAAGACACATTTCATCTAGGATCTTTGAGATTTTTTCAAGTATTTATATCTTCAAACTCCAGGTTATCAAACTCATCATGCATAAGTTCAACAGCTGTAAGGTATTTTTGAAATTGACGCAACTGTTCAAACAGAAAGCTTAAAGGAAAATAAATCCAACCAATGTAAGAAAAGAATAAAAATAGTATAGAAAATGTAAGTTCTCATTTTGTAATGAGGTAAAATCAAAGAGCTATCACTAATATTCTAGAAAGGATAACTATTCATGCCGTATATCCATGCGCTAAGCTCCATCATCTATTTATCTTGAGTTGTTTTTTATATGAATCTTCAAAAATTCATTCCATTTTATTATAAAATATCTTTTCCAGATTCAATATTTTAGTAAGGCTAAAATTACTCAATCCGTTTCATATTATAGCAAAGCCATCAGCATATGTTTGATCTAATTTTTTTTGTGTTGGAGCTACTTTTTTATAGATAAAAGCTCCTATTCAAATAGCAAATGGAACAAGCGCTAATGTAGCAATAGCCATTCTCCAATCTACTACAAAGAGTATTATAGAAATAATAATAATTTGAGATACGCTTCTCAAAACTCACAAAAGTAATGTATACAAGAAAAATAATTGATTTTCTGTTCCTCTGTCCAATATTTTATATATAGACCCTACCTGTTTTGATAAATAATGACCAAAAGACATTTGAACAATTCTATTTGCATAATATAAGCTTTGATCATGATAATTTTTAATAATTGTTTTTGCGAGAAAAAAGTAATCAAAAACATAAGCAAAGATTATAAGTGTGAGTGCAAAAACTCCCCAAATAATAGATATATTTATTATTTCCGAAACAAGTATATTTCAAGAAGAGATATATTCTTCGATTATCTTTATCATTTCTGTAAAGATAAGTGGTTCAAGAGCTCAAAACAATGCTAGAAATACTCCAAATAAAATCACAAAGAAAACTTTCTTTTTCCCTGTAGATTCTATATAACTTTGGAGTATTTTTGTAACTGTTTTGTTTGTAGTTGACATTAAGTAGATTTACACAACTATTTTGTCCTCTGGTTTGATTTCTATTTTTACATACTCTTTGAGTTCCTTATTCTTATTGATTTCATAAAGAAGTGGTGAGGCTATGAATACTGATGAAAATGTTCCTATAAGCGTTCCGTAAATCATTGCAAGCGTAAATCCTGCAATACTCTCTGGTCCAAATATGAGGATACATACAAGCACAAATACAAGCGTTAAACTCGTATAGATACTTCTTGTAAGTGTTTCCTTTACAGAAGTATTTATTATCTCATCGAGTTTCTTTCCCTTTCCTGCAAACTGTTTGAGATTAGAACGTATTCTATCAAAGACTACAATAGTATCATTTATAGAATACCCGAGAATTGTTAGAAGTGCCGTAATGAAAAATGTATCTATCTGGAATTCTGGTAAATAAAATGATGTCATTATATAAAATCCTGTAGAGATAAATACATCATGAAACAGCGTAATGATAGTTACCAACGCAAAACTGAGTGAACTAATTCCTGAGACAGCTCCAGAAAATGCGTAAGCTATATACAAGGCTATTGCAATGATAGCGATAATCAAAGTGATTTTTGCAGTACTACGTATATAGTCTCCAAAGCTCGCCCCGATGTTGGTGTATCCCGAAAGTTCTATGTCTCCGATTTCCGAATAATATGTGAGTAATTGTTCTCTATATCAAACCTTATATATCTCTAACTCTTTACTCTCGATATTCTGAGAAAAACCTGTTTCTACTACAAAGGTATTTTCTCCTGTAATTTTATAGACGTTTACCGTATTTATGATATTTCCTGAGATATTTATATGGCCTTTGATAGCCTCTGCCTCTTTTGTGATTTGCCCTATATCAAACTCATAATCATTATAACTAAACTCGCTTTGAGTTCCTCCTGTCATATCTATTCAAAGATTGAGGTCAAG
>JAMOOA010000027.1 GCA_027066255.1 Candidatus Altimarinota bacterium
TGAGGTATACAACGATGTAAGGAACACCAACTTGTCTTGCAAGAAGTATGTGTTCTCTTGTTTGAGCCATTGGTCCGTCAGTAGCAGCAACGATAAGAATCGCAGCATCCATCTGAGCAGCACCAGTAATCATATTTTTAACATAATCAGCATGTCCTGGACAATCCACATGAGCGTAATGTCTATCAGCTGTTTCGTATTCAACATGTGAAGTATTTATAGTAATACCTCTCTCTCTTTCTTCAGGAGCATTATCTATAGAAGCAAAATCTCTTACTCCTTCTCAACCTCCGTGAAGAGCGTTAAGTACTATAGATATACCTGCTGTAGTAGTAGTTTTACCATGGTCTACATGACCAATGGTCCCAATGTTAATATGTGCTTTGGATCTATCGTAAGCCATAATAAAAAAAATAAATAAATAAAATATATAACGAATTTAAAAGTGGATTCACTGTAACGATTTTCTCGCGAAAATCAATGCATTTATCCTCTAGTCTTTCTTACTTTTTTCTCAATAAGTTTCAGAGCTCTTCTCAGCTTTCTATGAGCATGTCCTGTTAATCTTGCCATTTTATATCTTGTTAAGTTTTATACCATATTTTTTCAGTTTCGCTGAAACTATAGTTACTGCATTTATAAGCCATTTGGTTTCTCCTTCAAATTTCAGTCTTTCCTGAAGTTTAGAATAGTGAACCATAGCTTTTGCTACTTTTGTACCTGCTTTCGGTCCTTTCTTGTTTACCGCATAGTTTTTTCTTCTTGGTCTCTTATTTGCTGGCATAAATCTGTATAAAATAAATAATTTGGTGGAGAATAGGAGAGTCGAACTCCTGACCTCTCGCGTGCAAGGCGAGCGCTCTAGCCAACTGAGCTAATTCCCCAAATAAGCAAAATGAGTGCACGGATTGTTATCTTTCGCTTCATTTACATGATTAAAGAAAAATAATTCTCGGTACTCTTCGTTTCTTAAGTAATTTTTTGACAATATATGGCGGGAGCGACGAGGATCGAACTCGCGACCTCCGCAGTGACAGTGCGGCGCTCTAACCAAAGCTGAGCTACGCCCCCATTGCAAAGCCAAAATAACTACTGCTCTTTATTTAAAAGCCAGCGAATTATATGAAAAATATAATCGATTGCAAATGTTTTTTAGAGTTTTTATAACTCTTTTAATTTTCCAATAATCTCTTTTACATCTGTATATCATTTTTTCTCCATATACTCATAAAACTCTCTTTTGATTCTCGCAAAACATGCTACATCCTCTTTTCAGAGAACCGTTCCAAGTTGTACAAGAGACGCTCCAGCAAGAAGATGCTCAAACACATCTACTCCTGACTTAATTCCTCCACATCAGATGATAGTCATTCTATCTCCAAGAAGTTTGTAGAACATGCGGACATTTGCGAGAGCTATGGGTTTTACGTAATCCCCTCCAAGACCTCCGAGTCATCCTTTTGGAGCGATAAGAGGTCTCTCTGTTTCTGGGTCTATAATAAGTGTATTCCCAACAGAGTTGATACAGGTAATAAAAGATACTGGGTATTTTTTGAGAATATTTGCCATCATCTCTGTATGAACTGGGTCAAAATACGGAGGAAGTTTAAATCCTATCGGTTTATCTCCTGGAACTGTAAATATCTTTGCTATAAGTTCATCTGATACTTCAAAGTCATAAGCGATTTGTGGTTTCCCAACAACATTTGGACAGCTCAAATTTACTTCCAGCATATCTACACTTGGTTCATTCTGAAACGCTTCTACTAATAATAAGAAATCTTCTTGGGAAAAACCTACAATAGAAGCAATTATAGGTGTGTTTGGAAATTGTTGTTTCAGTTCTGCTGCATATTCTATGTATTTTTGATACCCATGATTTGCTAGACCTATAGAGTTAATACTACCAAGCTCAACCTCCTTGTATCTTGGCTCTGGATTTCCATTTCTTGACTCTGGAGAACAAGACTTCATCATAATAGCTGAACTCTCCGAATTTCCGAGAGCTTCAAGTTCTTCAGGAGTGGTACAACGAGGACCAGAGGAATTGTAAATGATATCGGGAAATGTGACGTTCTTGATTTGTGCTGTAAAGGTCATAGGAAAAAGTTAGAAGATGCTACCTTTAGTATACTTATTACGTAATATTTGCAAGTACGGCTGTTGCCATAGTTTTCATGGCATGATTATAATCCTCTATTTCCATAGCCTCTTTTGGATTATGGCTTACTCACTCTTTTTGTCGTACAAATACCATAGCTGTAGGAACTCCTGTTTCCCCAACTCTATCAGCATCATGTCCAGGAGCTGAAGGAAGGAATACAGATTTATATCCAAGTACTTCTGCTACCTTTGCTAGATTATCTCTGAGAGTTTCATCTACATCAACATGTGGTTTTTCTGAGGCTTTTTGAATGCCTGGATTTTCTAAACCTCATTCAAGTATTTTTGAGAATTCTGTATTCACATCCTCCATGAGTTGATTCACATCATCAGTATCAACTTCACGAACATCTATCTTGAATTTCATTCATTCTTCACAATCAATATGCGTATCTGTCATCGTCAACCTTGTCGTTCCGTACAATTTATCCTCATCTTCTTTCTGTTTCAAGAAATTATCTGAAGCGACTTGAGCCACTCCCAATATTGTTCAGATATATTTCTTCAAAGATGTGTTTGAAACTACTTGTTTTTTTGCTTCTTTTATTTCTGAATATGCACTTGAGCTTTTAGAATCGATTTTTACTCCATATGTTTTTTGAAATGATTCTACCTTCTGTTTATAAAAAACTTGAAAATTTACTCTTTGGTCTTTTTTAATACACAACTGTACCTCTTGCTGAAATGGAACCTTTGTATATTTTTCATTTCCAGGAGCTGTTGAAGAAACAAGATAACCATAATTTCATTTCTGAAACTCTTCTAAAAACTTTGCCGAGCCGATAAGTGCATCTTTACGAAACACTGGTTCGTCTATTGCTGGATTGTTTGGAGTAGCTCATGTATGATCTGAGAATCCTGTTATTAAAAAATCGAAAAATTTGTATTCACTCCCTCTTACTTCTTCTCTCCCTTCTGAAGGAATGATTCCACTATATCTCTTCACTCCTCCTATTCCTCAAGATACAATTCCTACTTGCGCCTCTGCGTCATAGGTAAGTTTTCATTGCTCTATATGAAGTTCATGATAACTCTCAACAGTATCTAGAGAGATTACAGGATTATCTCTGAGTTCTAGGACTTTCTTCCAGGTTCATTCTCAATAATAAACCTCTATATGGTCTTTTAGTAATACTCCATCTTGATATTCTATCGCTTCTAATTTTTCTTTTGAAATAGTTCAGGTTGCGATATAACTTCCGAGACATGCCGTTCCGTTATTATGAGGATTGGATTCTTCACTACGAAAAATTGTAAGAGTAAAAGATTTCTTAAGTTTTCCTTGTTTCTTTTTTTCAAATGCTTGTTTGAGAATTTCTACTCCAGCGGATATACCTGCAACTCCATCGTATTTTCCGCCTTCCGAAACAGAATCTAGGTGAGAACCTACCATAGTAGTTTTTGAGTCATCCTCTCCGATAATACGAATATACATATTTCAGATAGCATCTGTTTCTATACTATAATCTGTTCCTTCTATGAGATTTTCTCAAGAATTAAGAATATGATTCTTTATAAACTCCTCTGCCGTTTGGAAAGCACTATTCTCTTGTTTAGTAAAAGAATAACACTCTCTTCCTATCGCTGGACTTGCATGCTCGTTTGGAATCTGA
>JAMOOA010000028.1 GCA_027066255.1 Candidatus Altimarinota bacterium
GAATATTTACGCATAGAAGATTTCCAAGATATATTTGCTATGACTGTTTATATTCCAGAGAAGGCTAAGAAATACACTATTGATATTATGAATCAATTTGATACACATATTACAAATAGTGAGTCAACAATCAAAAATAAAGGACTATTAACTAAGGATGTCTTGGAGATGCATAAAAAGAGTGAATGAGAAAGAAGTACAAATAAGATAATAAAAGGGGTGTCAAAATATGAGAACGCTATAGGTTTAGATGAAAGAAATATAGGAACAGCAAAATTGTATCTTGATGCAAAGATGAAAGGATATTATCTTTACAAAGGTATAGATGTAGGAACTGAAATTAAATTCTTATACGGACAACCCCATGATGATGAGAATGATAAAGGAATGAGTTTTAATCCTGTATATGATTATTTTTCAAAACATTTTGAATGAGAAAAGAACAGAAATCCTTTTATAACTGCCCGAAACCTCTCTGAGTTACTCGATAATTTTTTTGATGAGATGTTGGACAACAAATATGGAAAACCTATTTTTGATGTTATGAGGGAGATCTATAAAGAACTCTCTTCTGAAGATAATAGAAAAACTTTCCCTCAGGATATATGAGAAAGGGAGTTGAGGAATCTTTACAACGGTACTATAAAGAAAATGGTATTTCTTCATCTTGCAGAAAAATACTCTTTAGAAAGAAGTAAGTACAAAACAGAAATTGTTTTCCTTACAAAATATAATAGAGAACAACTCAGAAGTGGTTGAAGAGGATACAGTCTTAGGAGTTAGTTTTCCCCCAAGCATCAATCCCTCCCTTTAGGTCGCACACAAAAGTAAATCATTGTTCTTTCATATATCTTCGCAACATTTCACTTCTTACTCAGTGCCAACAATAAACGAGGTACGGTGTTTCCTTATTAAGTTCTTGTATTTTCTCAGTAGCGCTTGGTTGATTTATATCGATAAGTATCTATTTCTCTGAGATACTTCAGTACCTGTTTTGCTCTTCAGGAGTACGACAGTCTATAAGTATGTACTTCCCTGTTTCCAGTTCATCTTTAAATTCCCCTACTGATATCTGAGTAAATCCCTCTACCACATTTTAGTGATTACAATATAAATAATTATCAGAATAATAGGAAGAAATATAATTCCATAGAGTCTTGCGAGTTTTGAAAACATACTATATCTGCTTACCGAGTAAAACATATTTATCTAATTTGGTAATTTCTACAGAGAGTAAATCACCTATTTTGACATTATCACCTTTTTCTATAAATACTTCTTTGAAATTTCTTGTTCTTCAAAAAAACCAATCATCTTTCTCTCATGAGATAAGAATTTCTTCAGTTCTTCCAATCATAAGTTTATTTCTTTTTTGAACGCTTTCGAGAAGGAGACTATTAAGTATGTGCCACCTCTCAGCTTTAACTGTCTCAGGGACATCGTCTGGATACATCTTTGCAGCGAGGGTTCATGGTCTAACACTATAACGGGCAATATACACAAAATCAAACTGACACTCTTTGAAAGCTGTTATAGTGTCTTCAAACATCTCCTCAGTTTCTCCGCTATATCCGACGATAATATCTGTAGAGATAGAGAATAGAGGGTCTCTACTTCGCAAGTATTGTACCATCGCGAGAAAGTCCTTGTAGTTATGCTTTCTATTCATCTTCTTCAGCATAGCATCATTTCCAGATTGGAGAGCAAAGTGGAGATAGTTACAGCTATGAGACAGATTAAAATGAGAATCTAGTATATCAGGAGTCATGTCATGGGGATTGCTAGAAGTGAAGCGTATTCTGTCAATTCAAGGTATTTGGTCTATATCTGATAAGAGCTTATAAAACGGTGAAACAAAATAACTCTTTTCTATGATTTCTAGGAATTGCCCCCAGTTTTCTATGCGATAGGTAGAGATATTATCAGTAATTATGTCTTGGTTCCAACTTTGGGAAAATACCACAACCTTTGTTTCAGGGCAATTTTCTTGGTATCACTGTATATGGTGATCTGCATCATCGAGAACGATATCAAGCTTGTGTTCTTGGGCTGCCTTATACTTGAGATCTTCACCACTTTCACGTATGAAGATGATCTTTGTAAAGAAGTCCTCTCAAAATTCTTTCTCTAGAAAGTCAGTAGTGAAGACTCTTTCATCCACATCTCTCGAGGTAACGATATACAGTTGATGCCCAGAATTATGTAACTTTCTCAATACATCTGTAGCTCACTGTTGAAATGAAAGCTCTGAGTTATTCTTTCCATATTTTCTATATTCTGTTTGCAGCTGGTGTATTCCATTGAAATCATAGCTCGTGATATCATCAAGTTCTATGATATCATGAAATTTTCTGTTGTATGCTTCTAAGACCTTGGGGCACCAAACTTCTAGAAGTGTCTCATCGAGGTCTATTCCTATTTTTAGTTTCTTTTTTGGGGTATTCCAAGTGTTTTTTTCTTCATTCCAGAGTCTCTTATCTACAAATTGTTTTCCATAACTATTTACATTTTGACCAAGAAGAGTAACTTCTGTTGCTCAGTTAGCTGCAACCTCTTTGCATTCTGAAAGTATCTCATAAGCAGGACGGCTGATTTCCCCTCATCTGGTGTACGGGACAATACAAAAGGTACAGTAGTTGTCACAACCTGTTTGGATGATGATATTTGCAGAATGGGGATTTTCTCTTTGTCCCACCTGTTTGAGATAGTCATCAAATTTGTCTTCTTGCCCAATTCTTTCGCCATAGATATGGGTAAGGATATGAGGTAAATACTTTGTCTCTTCGATTCTTAGAGTAAAGTCTAGTGTTTCACATCTCGGAAAGAGTTTATCATCATTATTAAAAATCCCTCTTTCTTCCGAAAGATATTCTATCTTTTTTGCTTTGTCTCTCGAGATGTCTGCTGACATGTACTTCTTTGCTAATCCTGTTTTTCGTACCATACAACCAGTGATTCAAGTGATGATAATCTCACTTCAGTGAAAAGAAGATGAAGTTATAGGAAGACAACGCTTTTCATTCTCTTTTTTAATTTCTTGAAGCATTCAAAATACTCTATCCTCTCACTTCTTTCTGACACTACAGGTGTTGAAGATAACCAGATTTGCGTCCTGCCATTTCTTTACTTTTATGAATCCAGACTGCAATAAAACCATGTTGATTTTTTCACTATCAGCTTGGTTCATCTGGCATCAAAACGTTTGTATGAAGTATTTTTTCAAGGAAGGATTTTTCTTATTTGTATACTACCATAAGTATAATCACTTTTATTTATCTCTCAATAGAGAATATTTTTTTAAAAAACTCTGTCGATATCGCTGAGTATCCCCTTTTCTATTTCTTCTGTAAACTTGATATGGAGTTTTGGAGTTATTATCTCTCTTTGATAGAGTTTATCAACGACTTGCTCCTCGAGTTTCATAAGGGTCTTGTCAGTGAGCCTTGCTTCTATAATCATGATAGAAGTTTTATGTTCTTTGGCTATGCTCTCCATTTTTGCTTTTGCGGTAACATGAAACTCTTCGTAGAGTTCTATGATATCTTGGAATACATCTTTTTTAAAGCCAAAATCAATAGTCTTGAGTTCATTGAGTTCTTTGATAACTTTTCTCGTGATGATAACTCTTGTTCTATTTCTGACATATCTATTTATAGGGCTATTATTTTTGGGTCTAAAGTGGTTTATGAACTTTTCAAATATATCATAATCTGTAGTTCCTCACGAGGTTTTGTTGAGTTGAATTTTCCCAGATTCAAGTCT
>JAMOOA010000029.1 GCA_027066255.1 Candidatus Altimarinota bacterium
TGATGGAGTTTTTCTGCCAAAGGAATCAGGACTCAGAGAATATGTAGAACGTTATTATAAACTCTACAAAGAGATAGGAAACGAAGTAGATGATACTATGAAGAAAGAAGATTATTTATTTTAACTCTTTTTTCCAACGAAATTTGAGGTGAGGGTTTTGAGGGATAATATTTTCTATATACAGGCATTCTCAGACTTCTTCCAGTTTTTTCCAAATACCATTAAGGTATATACGATGTGCTTTTATAATCTTAGTATCTCAAGATATTTGAAATTTTCACCTTGGAGATAGTATTTCACACTGACTTTTTCTTCCTATAGAAACTTCGAGCCTTGTTGGAAAAAAAGAAGTGTTTTTGAGACTGTTTCAAAAAACATAAAATACAGCTGCATAATTCGAAAAGAATGGATCACGTTTCTCAGAATAACTTGATAGCATGTTTGTATAAGGGTGAGGAATAGTTTCATTCGAAATATGTGAAACATGAGAGAGAGAAAGTTTTTTGTAAGTCTCTATTTTAGAAGTGTCTCCATATAAGATTTCTCAGAAATCTAGATTCTTGGCAAGGATTTTCCCATGGAGACTGAGGGGGGAAGTAGAATCGAGAGAATTGTCTATTCCTATATTTTTAATATTTCTGTACCCTTGTCTACGAGCTTGTATATATTGAGCGAGTAAGAGTATCCCACTTCCTGTACCGATATCGAGTCATATATATTGGTCTTTTAAAGGGCTTTGTAATGGTTTTCTTAGAGCTATTTCCATAAATATTTCACTTGTTGCTGCAATATCAATGAGCATTTTTACTTGATAGTAACTCTGAGAGATAAAATCCAAATGGCTTTGGGTAACAGGGTTTTTAGAAGACATATTCTTTCTTTTAGGAGAATAGGAACGTATTTGTACGTATCGAATATAGAGAGAGATGAGTTCTTCAATTTCTTGTAGCGAGGTATTCTTGGAATCTGTTTTTTCAGGATATCGATATACAAAAATAAATCTTACGATGATATTGACTATGACCCCATAGTCTACGGAAATACCCTTATTACAAGCTCTTTCTATGAGTTCTCTCAGAGAGATATTTTTTTCATAAAGACTTTCAGATATGAGTGTAATAGTGGAGGAAGACATAGATATATATTTAATATTTGATGTTATTATAATCACCATGAGCAAGAAACATACTTATTTTGGTAAAGCTTTATTGATTCTGAGGAGGATTTAGGTATTTTAAAGCTATATATATAGCTACTTATCTTGATTATGTCTGCAAGCAAAGAAATACTTTCCATACTCCGTAAAACTTTTGGACTGCAGAATTTTCGTGAAGGCCAGCAGGAGATTATTGAGAGCGTGATAGATGGGCATGATACGCTTGTCTATATGCCAACAGGAGGAGGAAAGTCTCTCGTGTATCAGCTTCCAACGCTTGTATGAAATGGACTAACTATCGTCATATCTCCTCTGATATCTTTGATGAAGGATCAGGTAGATGCACTGAGATATTTAGGAATCAGAGCAGAACTTATTAACTCTACTATTACTGGAGGAGAGATCAGAGATATCCTTGAGCAAGTAGAGTATGCAAATACTTCCAGAGACCCTATAAAATTTCTCTATATTGCTCCAGAGAGACTCGGAAGTTCTGTATTTATGAGAGCGATAATGGGGACGAGAATTAACATGGTAGCCATAGACGAGGCTCACTGTATTAGTCAGTGGGGACATGACTTTCGTCCGAGTTACATGAAAATACAGAGTTTTATAGAACAACTCGCAAAGGGGAAACGTACTTTTCCCATTGTTGCTTTGACAGCTACAGCAACACAAAAAGTTCGCGAGGATATCAAAGAGAGGCTTGGGATTACTGAGTATAATGAATTTGTAAAAGGATTTGATAGAAAAAACATCGTCATTGTTGTACGAGAAATCAGTGCAACGGAAGAAAAACAAAGAAAAGTCCTAGAAATACTCAACAAAACAGCTGGAACAGGAATTATCTATTGTTCCAGTAGAAAGAAAGTCATAGAACTTTCAGACTATTTACTCTCAAAAAATATCAAGGTAGGAACGTACAAATGAGATATGAGTCCTCAGCTTCGTGAGGCTGAACAGGATAAATTTATGAAGGGAGAATACAAAGCTATTATTGCAACTAATGCATTTGGTATGTGAATCGATAAATCTGATATACGATTCGTTCTACATTACAACCTTCCTGGAAGTATCGAGAACTATTATCAGGAAGTCGGAAGAGCTGGACGTGATGGGAAAAAAAGTTTCGGAATCGTTCTTGCAAGCTATGGAGACACCAAGATCCAAGAATTTTTTATCGACAATACGTATCCCAGTAAAGAAGAAATACTCAAACTCTATGACTGTCTCTACAAAGAAGACAAACTGGGAGAAGGGAAAGGAAAAATAATTCAAAAAACCTACTACGCACTTTCCTCAGAAAGTGGGGTCGGAAACGATATGAAAACGGGAAGTGCTATAAAAATACTGGAAAAATACGGCATTCTCAAAAGAGGGATAGATGAAAGAGAAGTACAGAGTGACTTCCGAGGGAGATGAGTAACACTCCTTCAAGAAAAGAGACAACACTCACACGTTCTTGTAGATTGGGCTCGTCAAGAAATGCTCAAGGAAGAAGGGTATTTTAAACTGGAACAGATAAAAAAGCTCCTTTTCTATCCAAGTTGTCGCAAGAAGTTTATTCTCAAATATTTCTGAGACGAAGAAGACCTCGCTTCTCTCTGAGACAATTGTGGACTCTGTGACTTCTGTCTTGAAAAACAAGATATCAATACAGAAGATGTAGAAAAACTGATTCCTATCAGTATGTATGGAATTGTCCTTGAAACCGTAAAAAAGTATGATGAGAAATTTGGAGCAACACTTCTTGCAAAAGTCCTTTCTGGAAGTGGAGAAAAGAGAATTATAGACTGGCATCTCGATTTGTATGAGCATTATAGAGTGTTTTCAGAATATACACTTGATACTATTATTTCACTCTTTGAGGGGCTTATAGAAGAATGATTTCTCTATAAAACTTCAGGAAAGTACCCAGTTATCGCCCTTACAGAAGTAGGAACCCTTTCTACTTATAAAGAAAAGTACCTCAAAGACGCTCTCATAGACCTCAATACCTATGTAGTACAGAAATCTGGTTCTGACATCAGAAAGAACGCAAAAAGTGATCCATCATGAAAACAAAAATCATCAACCCCAAGAGGACAGACGTATAAAGAGACCTTAGAATTTCTTCAGTCAGGAAAAACTCTGAAAGAAATATCTAAACAGAGACAACTCTGAATACAAACGGTCGAAGATCATATAGTAAAACTCTACAACTCAGGAGAACTTGGACTTATGGATATACTCAAGCTTTCAGAACTCGTGAATCTGAAAGCTGTAAAAGAAGTCTTAGAGCAGGATATTCTCGAGGAAACGAAGCTCAGACCTATCAAGGAAAAACTCGAAGAATCATGATATAAGAAAGTCAGTTATTTTGATATCAAGCTTGCACTTGCGATGATAGAGAAGAAGGATTTATAAATTGCTATCTTATAAGAATTTTTATGAAAATAATATATCTTCTTCCTCCATCAGAAGGAAAAAATGGATGAGGAACTTCGTGAGAAGAAAGACTGAGTTTTGCATTTGAGAAGCCACGCGATACTGCTCTCCATGCTACTGAGAAAGATCTCAAGTGTACTGGGAAGAGGTACGAAGAAGGAATGAGGCTGAATAGGGAGGTTGTGGGTACCGAGTCTTCACCCAACCACAACTCCCCCTGTCCTTCGGACATCCCCCTCCATGAGGGGGAACAGAAAAATCCCCCTCATGGAGGGGGAGAAGACTATGGAGAGAAAGTAGGGGGAGCTGCAGTCATGTGAGGCTTTTCCCCAGCCATCTCTTGCTACTCCGGAGTCATGTACAACGCAATAGATTATTCATGAATGGATGAAGATTCTCAAAAATACTTTGCAGAACACTTTCTGATACTCTCAGGAATGTATGGACTTCTCAAACCGGATGATGAGATAGCGAACTATAAACTCCCTATAGAAACCAAGTGACTCTACCAATTCTGGGGAAGTCAGATTACAGAAACTTTGAACAATTTGAAGGTAGATATCATCGTGGACTTTCTTCCAAAGTCATATGCGAGAATGATTAACTGGAAGAGTATTGACGCAAAAACAGTAAGGGTGAACTTCCTTCATGAAGTAGACGGAGAGCTCAAGAAACACACACATGGAGTCAAGAAAGTGAAGGGAATATACATCAAGGAACTTTGTGAATCACAGTGAGAGAAAATTATGAAAAATGATTTTGAGAAAAAAGAAACAGAGATTGATGTGATTTGATAGAAAATAATTGTAATGAGAACATATCTCTCTATCATAAAAACATCTACTCTACTTTCTAAGACGATACTTATTTGTTATGAAAAAAACACTCCTAAAATACCTAAAAAATACTAAAAAATTCTTCTGAAAGCACAAAAAAAAGACCTTCTTTTTGTTGCTTCTTCTTTTAGGGTATTGTTTACTGTTTTTCTATAGACACGAAACAGAAACCTACATCACTTTTCCATGAGCAAAAGTAAATCTCAAACAAATTACCAATCATCCGGCAGGAATTATCAATGCTGAGGAAATAGATATAGTATCTTCTTCGGGGGACAATATACATGGTATCTTTATAGATTCGTGAGCAGAGAAAACAGTATATTACTTTCATGGAAATGGAGCTCCGATGGATCATTTCTACACAGAAATGCGTTACATAGCTTCTCTTGGATACAACCTCATCTCGTATGATTTCCCTGGATATGGGAAGAGTGAGTGAGTCCCGTATCGTGAAAATATACAGGAGTTTTCTGAGGAGTTTTATGCATACATGAAGAAACAAAAAAACTTCAAAGACTCAGATGTTATCATCTGGGGATATAGTGTAGGGACAGCTGTTGCTGTTGATTTTACCTGAGAAAGAGAGTTTGATAGACTCGTACTTGTATCACCACTTTCTTCTCGTTATGATATGTCGAGAAAGATATTTGGATTTGCTATGCAGAAACTTATGTTTCTTCCAGATTCATACGTTTCAAAGGAAACTATTCGAGACATCCATATACCCACACTCATCGTTCATGGCAATATCGACATAGTTGTTCCCTTTTCTCAAGGAAGACAGGTATTTAAGAATTCAGGAGCAAGGCAGAAGTCATTTATAGAACTCGATGACATGGGACATAGTCTGATTATCGAAAGATATGGAGACATACTAGAGGGATACTTTACGAAGTTTTTTGCACAATGAAAACTGGATGATACATATACCTATATAGATAGGAAGTACGCAAAGAAGCTTCTCTCAAAAGTAGAGGCTGCGAAATATATAAAAAACTTAGACTTAGATACAGATGCTTCTCTTACTAAGTTTGTGAATCCAGATATTTCGTTTACGGATATATCATATGTTCCTGAAGATATGGAATCACTCGACAGAGACTATATACTCGATACAAAATGAAACGCACAGATGAGACCAGAAGCAAAGCTCCAGTTTGAAAAGATGGCTGAAGAGTTTTATAAAACCTTTGACGAAAAAATACGAGTGGTAAGTAGTTACAGGAGTTACCAGTACCAAGCGGGTATCAAAGCAAGAGGCTGTCCTGATAATCTTTGTGCAAAAGCAGGGTATAGTGAACATCAGTCTGGTCTCACAGTTGATCTCTGGTCAGCTTCCAATCAGTCAACATGGGAAAGTAGCAAGGACCTCCAAAGGAGATATATATGGCTTTCAAAGAACGCACATCTCTATGGGTTTCACAATACCTACCAAAAAGGCAAAGAGATTGATGGGTATGAGATAGAGCCATGGCATTGGAGGTATCTAGGAATTCCACTTGCTACTTATCTAAAAGAGCAAGATGATATGACGTTTGCTGAGTTTTACTATCAACGTAGAGGATAAAATTTAGAAAAATAAAAACACGACTGATTAGTGGTGCTTTTATATATTTCCTGCGATTTTTGATTCTTCGGTCATCTTTATTTCATTTTCTATTTCTTCTTCTATTTCTCTTTGCATGGTTATTTGTGTGAGAAGCTTTTTTCTCATGATTTTGTTTCGCTCCTTAGCACGATACTGGTAAGCGATAAAGAGAGTAGGAAGTAGTGCATATACAAGAGCAAGAACAAACCCAATAGCAGCTGCTAAAATAACATACTCCACAATAGAAAACTGTGCAAGTGTGGTAATATTTGCAAAGATGTCTTCTATAGAGGTATAGGTATATTGGAATCCTGTTTGTTGCATTGGTATTATTTATCTTCTACGAGATCTCCTATGAGGATGAGTCGGTTGAGTGTTGTCCCTATAGGCCAGCATGTCATGAGTGTTATTTCAGACCTTCCTTTATCTCTTTTAAGTATTCATACGTCTCATGGACTAATTACTTCTTTTTTTCTAATTTTGTAAGTATATTTTTCTTGTCCATAGTATACGACTATTTCGTCGTCAAACACGACTTTATCCAGAAGTGCAAAGACATCGTTGTACTCTCCTTCCATCCATGGGAAGTTCGAGGAATGACCAAATACGAAAGTATTTCCATCTTCACCTGGCTTGGCACTTCCTGGATATCTGATGACACCATTTTCGAGTTCATCCATAAATATATCATTGAGTTCATCTATACCTTCAACAGATTGTTGAGTGATATCTAGAAGAGGTATGTTTTTCCCTATTTTTGGGATAATAATTCTATTTTCATAAGGAGTAATTGTAATTCATAGGTCAACATCAGCTCTATTTGCTTTTGATCCGAGTGTTTGTATGGAGTTAAACTCTTCTTCCTTTTTTTTGACTTTCGCACTTTCAAGAGATACTTTTCCTTCTTCCTTTTGCTCTTCAAAATGCTCTGAAAGAGAACTAGCCTCTACAGAGTTAAGGAGAGACTGAGATTTTGCCTCAAAGTCTTTTTGAAATATATAGCTCATAGCGATATTACGGTAAGCACTGAAGTTTGTAGAGAGAAGGAGTATTGCAAATATAAGCGCTGAAGTAGAAATATATTTGAAAAGAAAAACAATATTTCTCCAGAAAAACCCATGTTGAGCTACTTTTTTGATAACCTCTTGTTCTTCTTTTTCTGTTAATATTTCTGGAGAGCTATTCTCTATACCTTCGATTCGTTCAAATTTCTCTTCAAAAAATATATGAGAATCATCCATGATGATGAGTTCTTGGGTAGTTTCATTTTTACTTTCTTCTAGTAGAGGAGAGGTAGATTCTTCTCCGATAGGAGTAATTCCTAATTCTCCTGAAGATATGTTATCATCAAGAGCTCATAGGACGTCAAAGGCTTCAGTGGCATCGTGGTTCATAGTATTTTTTGTATGTATTTTTGTATTTGTATCAAAATATTAGCACATATTTCTCCCAAATGCAAAAAACGAAAGGAACTTGATTTCTCTGGTTTATTCTGTATTATGAGAGCATATATTACAGATACAGATTCAACTTATGGCTAGAAAATATGAAAAAAGCTCATGAGGAGTCGTGTACCGTAAAAACTGAAAAAAAATCGAAGTCTTGCTCCTTAAATGGCTCAACTCTAAAAAGAAAGAAATCCTCGTAATTCCTAAGGGGCATATCGAGCAAGGAGAGATAGCAAAAGACGCAGCAGTGAGAGAGATAAGCGAAGAAGCAGGACTCAAGATTTCAGACCTAGAGGTGATCAAATTTATCACCAAACTCAGTTATACTTTTACGGCATGATACCTCAAATGAACACCAGTTATAGATAAAGACGTCTATTTGTTTTTGGTGAGGTACAATGGGACAGCATCTCCTATTGTTCAAACAGAGGAGAGATTTACAGGATATAGATGGGTTCCTATAGAAGAAGTCAAAGATATGGAAATACTTTTTGACTTGGCTTCAATTGTGTATAAAAATAAGACATATTTTATATAAATATATACTTCATTAAACAAAAACTAACTATGATACAAGTTTCATACAAATGATCAGAAATAGAGATAAAAAACTCTGACGGAAAATCTATATACTTTTCTATCGATAGTCTCAATGTTCGTCTTGGTGATTTTGACGTAACTCACCCATGAGAATACGAAAAAGGAGGAAATCTTCTCGAAGTGAAGGAGTATGGAGAGGTACTTTTTTATAAATTTCTCGTAGATGGGAAGCATCTGTGTATCGTGACTTCAGACAGTTTTGAAATCAGAGAAGAAATTCTCAAGTTCTTTGGAGATATAGATCTTCTTATTATCACTGGAACCAAGCAAGCAGTAAAAGTGTTTGAAAATATAGAAGCAAAAGCTGTGATTCCATACGGAGAAGGAAAAGAAATATTTCTCAATACCGTAGCATTTAACGGAGAAGAAGTATCTGTATATAAACTTATGGCAGATTTATCAGGAGATACAACAGAGTTTGTGAACCTAGCATAGTCATGTGGTATACCTATATTATAAAGTGTTCAGATGATACTTTCTATACAGGAATCACTACCGATATAGATAGGAGACTCAGACAGCATAACGGAGAGATAGTCTGAGGAGCCAAATACACTCGTGTACGTCAGCCAGTAGAACTGGTATTTCAAAAGAAATTCAAAAACAGATCAGAGGCCAGTAAAGAAGAACGGAGGATAAAACACCTCAGCAGAGATCAAAAAAAAGAACTTACGAAGTAAGTTCTTTTTTGAGAAATCTATTTTAATTTTATTGAAACTTGAGGCTTCATTTTTACTCTGAGGATAGTAGTACAATCCATACCATCTTCTTTTCCTTGAATAGTAAATGCTATATATGAGTAATGTGTATTTTCTATACCAGCAGCTGTTACTACATCGTGTTTCATTAAATCTTCTATTTCAGATGCTGAACATTCATAAGGCTCTCCTAGTCACCTAATTGTCTCTACTAATTCTTTATATCACAATTGTCATTCAAAAGAATATCTATCTTCTAGAGCACAATCTACTTTATCGTTAGCTTCAGCTCATCTTGTTGAAGGTACAACTACTCTTCAGGTAATGTGGCTTTCTGGTACTACAGATTTAGACATAGATTACTATTTTAGCAAATAATATACCTAATCCTAACATATTTTTTCCAGATATGCTAAACTTATTTCTAACCTAGAAGACAAAATAAAAAATAGCACAAGGCTACTTTTTATTTTATGGTTCGGGATGAGGGATTCGAACCCCCGATAAGGGATTCAGAGTCCCTTGCC
Organism: Candidatus Altimarinota bacterium; assembly: GCA_027066255.1. Taxonomy (GTDB): domain Bacteria; phylum Patescibacteriota; class Gracilibacteria; order BD1-5; family UBA6164; genus CALDZK01. Next base: position 9,284 of record JAMOOA010000029.1, read on the forward strand.
TTACCACTTGGCGAATCCCGAAGATATATAAAAACCACCCGTAATGAGGGTGGTTTTTATGAGAGAACTACTTCAGTTCAACAGTTGCTCCAGCTTCTTCAAGTTTTGCTTTAAGTTCTTCACCTTCAGCAGTAGGAACATCTTCTTTTACATTTCCACCGTTATCGACGATGCCTTTTGCTTCTTTGAGACCAAGACCAGTGATTTCTTTCACTACTTTGATAACAGCAATCTTTTGACTACCAGCAGAAGTAAGTACTACGTTTACATTTGCAGGAGCAGCATCTCCACCAGCGTCTCCACCAGCAGCCATCATTACAGGAGCAGCAGCAGATACACCAAATTCTTCTTCCATTGCACCAACAAGGTCATTAAGCTCAACAATAGTAAGGTCTTTTACAAGATCCATAACTTTCTGAGCATTTTTTGATAATTCAGCCATTTTTGGATAAAATTATAAAAATAAAAATATATTTCATTGTAGAATATTTGTTCAATATCCCAAGAAGGGAAAAGTATCTCTCTGAGACACTGAATAGAGTTCTACAACGAACCTCTAGCATTATAAGCTAGTAGTATACTGTGAACTATAACGTAGGGAGCGAATATTTTCGTTCCGGTATGAAAATATTCATACCCTACAGTTCACAGTATCTATACAAGACTATAATTATTTTGCTTCTTCAGTTTTCTCTTCCTTTGCAGGAGCCTCAGGAGCTTTTTCTTCTGTTTCTACTTCTTTTTTCGGAGCTTCTACTTCTTTTTTCTCTTCAGATTGAGTATTTGATGATTCAATTTTTCCAAGAGAATCTTTTCCTTGAGTTTCTACTTCTTTTGCAGCAGCGTCTAGGAATCTAGCAAGTGCAGAGAGAGGTGACTGCATAGAACCAACCAACCTTCCAAGAAGTGTTTCTTTCGAAGGCATAGCAGCGATTATCTTTGTCTCTTCCATTTCTTTGAGTTCTCCTTCAAATATAGAAGCAGCCCAAGTTATTTTTTCTTCCTTTGTCTTTTTTACAAGATCGTTTACCTTTGATAGACCGGCAACAGGATCCTCATTTGAACATACAACTCCGATTTGTCCTTCGAGCATAGAGAGTTCTATATCGATTCCTATAGCATCTTTTAGAGCCTTTTTTATAAGTGTCTTCTTTGCAAGAGTATAACTCGCATCTACTTCTCTTAGATTGTCTCTAAGTTCTCCGAATTCACCTACAGTGAGTCCGTTAGTTGCTGCAAAACCGATAGATTTTGCTTCTTTGAACTTGGTAACAAGTCCAACAAGTATTTCTGCTTTTTGTTCTTTTGTAACAGCCATTCTGGTATTAAATTATGGTAACTAAAGTGTATTTCTCTAAAAAATCTCCCTTTGTGGAGACAAAAGGAGATTTCTGGTAAATAGTAGTATGAAACTATATTTTCAGGATATCTCATTGTCTCGATAGGACTTATGTGCCTATTGTCTCTGACAAAATACTCGGGTATTATATAGAGGAAAAATATAAGTCAAATAAAAACCCCAAGATATGCATCTTGGGGTTTTATATTGTTTGAAAAAATTATTTCTTCTTTGCTTTTTGGAGTTCCTCCATTTTCTTTTGTCTTGCATAGAATTTGTCTACAGAACCTGTTTTAAGGATTCTTTGTTCTCCTGTATATTGTGGATGACAACTAGAACATATTTCCACTTTGAGTTCCTCATCTTTGATTGTAGAATCAACGGTGAACTTTGCTCCACATGAACATGAGACCTTGATAGTCTTTGCATCTGGGTGTATACCTGTTTTCATAATTACGTGTTTTTAATTGCTCGCTTGATACGATACAAAAATATAAAAAATATTTGGAATTTGGTGCCCAGGAAGAGACTCGAACTCTTACGCGTGAAGCACTGGTTTCTAAGACCAGCGTGTCTACCATTCCACCACCTGGGCATAAAATCTTGTTTTCATCTGTAACGTAGAAGTTTTAGATGAAAAATTGGTGGGCAGTGAGGGATTCGAACCCCCGAAGGCGTAGCCAGTGGATTTACAGTCCACCCCATTTGACCGCTCTGGTAACTGCCCAAAAAAATTACGAATAACGAATTAATATGAAAGCATAACTCGCAATTCGTAATTTAGTGTTGTATTTCAATGGAGCCACTTGTCGGATTTGAACCGACGACCCTTCGCTTACAAGGCGAGCGCTCTACCAACTGAGCTAAAGTGGCACGTGTGCTAATGCGCGAGAAATAGTATTTCAAATGAGACTAAAGTCAAATTTTTTTGTAATATTATTTTAGCAGAGTACTATAGTGTAGAAATAGTGTGGAAATAAAATTTATGTAAAATTTGATGGATTACAAAAAACAACTTCAATCTTTTCTCAAAAAGAAAACAAATAAACAAAAACTCATAGTTATCTATGGGCCGACAGGGGCAGGAAAAACATCTATGAGTATAGATATCGCAAAGTTTTTGGATACGGAAATTATATCCACAGATAGTAGGCAGATATTTAAGTATATGGATATAGGAACAGGAAAGATTACTGATGAAGAGATGGAGTGAGTTCCTCATCATATGTTAGATATTATTACTCCTGACAAAGAATACTCTGTTTGAGAGTTTCAGAAGGTATCTTTCGAAATTATGAAAAACCTTTGGAGTCAGAACAAGATTCCTATGCTTGTAGGAGGAAGTGGACTCTATATAGATAGTTTGATGTATGATTGGGCTTTTCCGAGTGCACCAAGTGATAAGGGGGTTCGTAAAGACATAGAATCACTGAGCAAAGATGAGCTATACGTAGAACTCCAAAAAGTAGACCCAGAGGTTGCTCGTGAAATACATCCGAACAATATTCGCAGAGTACAAAGAGCCCTCGAGATATACAGAATAACGGGGAAATCAAAAAAAGAATTTGACCATAAAAAAATACTGAAGTATGAAGTACTATTTCTCACTCCTGATTATGGAGGGAGAGAAAATCTTTACAATCGAATTAATTCCAGAGTTCAGTCTATGATGGGTGGAGGGCTACTAGAAGAAATACAATGACTCTTTGAAAAAGGATACACAGAAAGTGATTTTGGTATGCAATCTATAGGATACCAAGAATTTTTTCCATACTTTCACTGAGAAATATCTCTAGAAGAAGCTGTAACTCAAGCACAACAAGCTAGCAGGAATTATGCAAAAAGGCAACTCACATGGTTTTCTAAATATGAGAAGGTTAGAAAATAATTATGTCAATAAATAATAGTTGTTCTCTTTTGGAAACTATGATACACTTTTTAGGTATTGAGCAGTTATAGAGTTTGATTTTCCAGCAGGAAGAAATATACTGATTTGTATATACCAAACTCATAAAAAATCAATATATGAATATTCGCTTAGAGAAGTTATTTGTAGAGCATAAACTCTCGTATCGAGACTGTTATGAAATACGACAAATATATAATTGCATCTCCCAGGAGAAGAAGCAACATCTTCTCGATAATTTCGAATCTG
>JAMOOA010000030.1 GCA_027066255.1 Candidatus Altimarinota bacterium
GAACTATGAGAGAAAATATGACAAGAACAAGAAATACTCTTTGGTGAAACACTTGATACTATAGGAAAGAGGATTTCAAATATTAAGAAAAAACAAGTGCTAAAGGGAACAGAACATATCCTTTCAGAGTTCAAACAAAAAATATAAAATTCTACAAAAATAAAAACACATATTATGGCAGTAAGTTCATGACTCCAAAGACATTTTGACAAAAAGAAAGCAGGAAAGAAACAAATGCAGAAAAGGTTTGATGATCTCAGAGGGCAAATCGATCCGGCTTTTCTTTCAAATTTTGAGAACTTTCGTTGCCAGGTTCTTGAAATCGTGGAAGAAAATCCAGAATCATGTGGTATAGTAAATGAGGAAGTAGATGCTCTTGAAACAAAGCTTCAGAGAGTTAATAGAAAAAAGTCAGTACAAACTTTTGAGGTCGTGACCGATAATATATAAAAAAATAACTAAAAAAGAGTCTTACTTTCATGTAAGGCTCTTTTTATTTTTCTGATAATATTTACACATTCCCGTCATCGGACAACTGTCACATTTTGGTTTTCGAGCGATACAGTGATATCGACCGAAAAATATAAGTGTATGATGGAGTAAAGCAAGGTCATCAAGACTAAATATTTTCTCAGCTTTTTTATCTGTTTGTTCAGGGGTTTGTGTATGTACGATACCAACTCTATTGAGAACTCTATGAACATGCGTATCAACAGCAAGGTATGGAGCATCCTCAGTTACGGCAAGAAATACTTTTGCTGTTTTGATGCCAACCCCTGCAAGTTCCTTGAGTTCATCTATTGTTTTTGGAGGAGTACTATCGTGATTCTTTATGAGAAGTTCACATGTCTGATGGATGTATTTAGCCTTGTTCTTATAAAATCCGATAGTATTTATGTACTCCATAATCTCAGGAATTCATAGTTTGAGTCCGTCTTCTGGGGTCTTGAGGACTTTAAAAAATTCAGCATTTGCCTTGTTTACTTGTATATCCGTTGTTTGGGCTGACATGATGATAGCAATCAAAAATTGGAACTCATTATCATACAACAAGTCTGTCACAGCATCTGGAAACATCGCAAAAGTTTCTTTTTTCAGGATTTCTATTCGTTTTTGGATTTTCATGGAGAAATGGTAGTAATTATGTCATTCTGAACTTGATTCAGAATCTTTTGGTAGTATATTATTAAAAGTAATAAAATAGCCTACTTGGTCAAATTTACTTAAAAAACATAAAGGGAATTATATGTATTCAAAATCATTCTACATCACAGAACCAGTTTGAAACAATGCCCTTTCTTTTGAAAAACGAAAGAATCCACAGTTATATATTCCAAGTCTGAAAAAGATAGAGAATTTTGATGAAATAAAACTATTAACCTCACCCCAAATATCTACCCTCAAGGGGCACCGAGGTCCTTTAAAAGGAGAGAGAGAAGCTGCGAAGAGAAAGAAAGTGACATTTGAAGATTATGGATTTGAGTGAGGACTTCAGACTTGTTATGGACTTGAAAATTTGTATGAGATGAGCTGGAAGTGAAGAAAACTCTATTTGGTAGACAATCATAATCATGTATTTTATTTTTGGTACCTTGCTCGAGCTCAAGGGATTATCTCTGATAATAGCTTACTCTATCATATAGACGAACATGCTGATACTCGAGATCCCTGAGAGTACCTACTCAAACCAGACTCTCAAGATTCACAAAAAGTCTTCGATTATACGAACCACTTCCTCAACGTAGGAAACTATATCATTCCAGCAGAAAAGGAAGGACTTATATGAGAAACGATTCAGATACGTAGTGAAAATGCTTTAGAGGAATATCTTCAAGCCTGAACCTCACCCCAGCCCTCTCCTTTTAAAGGAGAGGGGGAAGCTACAATCCTTTCTTGTCAAAATGATAGGAGTATTATCCTCAATCTTGATCTCGATTTTTTTAGTCTATGACTCGATTATATAGGCTATGAGCTAAAAAAGAAAGTGATTCTCGATATAGCTCAAAAAGCAGACCTCATAACAGTCTGCACTTCACCGTTTTTTATAGAGCAAGAAAGAGCGTTAGAGGTGTTTAGGGATTTATTTTATCATTAAAAAAACTCTCATTCTTGAGAGTCTTTCATCGAGTTAGCTTTGTCTTTTACTCTTTCGGAATCAAATTTTCAATAGCAGCAAACGTTGCATCTTTGCCCTTTGGTATAAGGATAGTGATAGAGTCTCCTATATCAGCTTTGAAGTGTGTAACAGCTGCAGTGAGGACATTGTAGGTTACTCCGTCAGCTACAACTTGGTATCTTCCTTTATCTTTGGTGAGGAGTCCTGTTTTTGTGTCTCTCTCGATAGGGAGGATCTGTTTGTACATCATTTTTCCTGCTCTATCGATAGTGAGTTTCATCTTGTCTCCTTGAACGAGTTTTGATTTACTTGCGTAGTTTACAGGAACAGGGTAGTTATTTTTATCTGCTCCGAGCATTTCTTCACCTGTGAATACTCATTCTATTATTTTTTCATCTCCACTGTTATATTTATTGAGACCCTTTGTATCGAGGTTTACCTCTGCACTGAGGTCGATATTTTCTTCTTGGAGAATTTCTCCGAGGAGTTTTTTTGCGCTTTTGATAGACTTCTCTGCACTTTCTATGAAATCACGGATAGCTGTTATCTTTTTCTTAGTCATGTGTTTTTGTATTTGTGAGTAAAAAACGTCTCTTATATTATTGTATCGAAAGTTTTATTTTTTGTAAACAAAAGTCTATTTACTTTTACTAAGAACCCCCTATAGATATATTCTCATAATACTTTCTATATATTGTGAGAAAAAAAGTACTCAGAAGTATCCAGCTGCAAGGAATGGTCCAAAAGGAACCTGTTTCTCGAAATTCTTCTTCCATCATCATTGGACTTTGTGAACAAGTATGAGACCTATAGATATGATACTTCAGATAAAGTACGAGAGCATTACTCCTGAAAATGAGAAAGTTATCCCGAGAGTCATTCACATCAGAAGGGCAATTCTGAGATCACCTCCTCACATCCAAGCTCCACCAGAGACAAGAATCTGTATATACAAAAAGAGAAATATTCCCAAAGCTCCGATGATACCAGACATGATAGGAACACTAGAAAAAGGAATCCCAAATATGTATTTCCAAAAACAAATTCCGACAATACAAGCGATGATAATAGCTATATCATGTATGTTTTCTTTGCCTGCTAACATCATATAGTAGAGAACTCAGATGATTCAAATAGCAAGAAGTATACCGGCAATAGCAGGGTATAATTCTCATTGAGAGTTTACTATGGTTGGGAGTATTTGCAGTTCTGGAAATACTGATTGAACACTAAGTACTATTAGTAAAAATATATTTCAAGTCAGGAGTACTCCTTCAGGTATCTCTAAGAAGAGGATATCGTAAAATACATAGATTATCGTGAGGAAACCAATAAATAGAAAGAATCCAAGTTTTATTATTTCGAGAAAGTTTCCTTGTAATAGCAGGGAACTATCTGTCAAAAATACTCAAATAGCGCAAAAAAGGAGCCCTGAACTGATTTCAAGAATCGGATAAAGAGCGGATATCTTTTGTTTACAGCCTCTACATCTCCCTTTTTGAAATATCCATGAAAGTACTGGTAAAAGTTCCAGTGCTGACAAGTTTCTTGAACAGGTTTTACAATGACTCCTTCCTGTCCAGATTCCTGACTCTCCAGATTTTAGTCTATGGATAATAACAGAGCTAAAGCTCCCAAACATCATTCAGAGTATAAGAAGAAGAGTATAGTAAAAAGAAGTCATGTTTTGATCGTTTTGTTATAAGAATAACTCCTATTATAAAAAAAAAGATATTTCTCCAAAGTTCTCTTTGTAAAAAGAAAGGATTTATATATACTTTTGTCGTTA
>JAMOOA010000031.1 GCA_027066255.1 Candidatus Altimarinota bacterium
CATTTCTAGGAGAAGACTTGGGTTTGGATATCTATAAAAACATAGACGAGGGTCTCTATGATCTAGAACTTAAGCAGTATGAGTACGAACTCTCTGGACATGGAGAAGCTGATGTCTCAAAGGTTGTTGGAGATATATTGAAGTCTGAGTGACTGGAATGTGATATAGGAAGTATCAGGCAGATGGAAGATATCGTCGGATGACCCAATCCTATCTGAACGATACAATTGAGTTGCAACGAAGGAAAGGATGCACTATCTGTAGCAAAGATAACTGCTATCAAAAGTAAACTCTCTGATGTAAAAACGACTTTTTCACAAAGAGCACAAAGTAAATCCAAAAAGATATACGAAATAGCGAGAATAGGTCTCTATAGTGACGGCTCAGAAGAAAACTCTCCTTTTGACTTGATGGTAGACTTGGAAGATATAGATAGAGTTATATTTTCTGAAGAGATAGAGTATAACGGTGAAGAGTTCAATTTATGAGACGAAGAACTCTTTGATTTCCTGACTGAAGACAAGGGGTATCTCGCTGACGAACGAGAAAGAGAGGAAGAAGATATTGAAGAGGATACGGGTGAAGATGTAGGGAGCTCTACAGGAAGTACTTCAGGTACTTGAGGGACTATAATAACTCCTTCTGATGAAAATGAACCTCTCCATCAATATGCATGTCTCCCTTCAAATGAGACTGGACTTGATGATGATGTACTCGGTGATATCGAAAATGATTTTGGTATCTACGATCCACGTCGTCCGAGAAGACCTGATATCCCAATTATAGAAGATGACTATTATGTTTATAGTGATGGAGAATACTCAAACGGAACAAGTTGGTGAGGTCCATTTCGATGAGCTGGTCCAAACGGAGCATATGCGTGAGTCACTGATGCTTGGAATTGTGATAGTTTCTTTTGTATTGTTATAGAGTTTGTGACCAAGAAACAAAACCTCCTATGATGAGGGCAAACGACTTCTATCGAAAGTATACTAGAAAAGGCAAACGAGCACTTTACGAAGTTTGCGAATACTTCTCTCGCTCAATCCAAAATGACTACAAACAACTTTGAGCTTGGTCTCATTATTCCAAATCTCGGAGACATGTTGAGAGGTTTTGGAATACAAATACAAACAAAACCAGCTCCCATACTCAACATAGAACAAGATGAAGATAAAAAAGATAAAGTTAAAGGAGATAGGTTCACAGCAAAAAATATGCTTTCTCAGTACTACAAAAACATAGGCCTCGACTATGATCGCAAGAATGACCTCGATATCATCAATAAAAAAATTAACATAAAGCAAATACTCCAGAATTGTACCGAACAAGATATAACGTGTCCTGTGAATAAACTCCAGGAACTCGAGAAGTTTCAAGAAAAGCGAGCAGAAACAAATGAAAAAATAACAGCTTCTATAGATAAAAAAGCACTCCAGGAAGATGCTGGAGATTTCTATAAACAGTTTGTAGAACTTGAGAGGTTTGTGTCATCTATAGATGATTTTAGTACTTCTATATCTGGCATGATTCACAAGATGAAAAAGATTCCTACCCGTAAAAGTTAAGCACAATGAAAGAAAAACTATTATATATCCCGAAGTATCTTTCGATAGTTTTTTTTGTACTTATTTGTTTTATAGTATCTACTTTTCAGGCTTCTGCAGCTTGCTGAAATAGTTGTAAGATACAAGACTCCCCCGCTCCTGTTTTAGAGGAATACTTGAGTAACGTCTCCAAAGTAATACAAAATATATCTCGAGAAATCGGGAGGTCTGAGCCATTAGAAACAACTACAAAAACAGCTCAAAATAGTATCCTCGCATCCATGAGTAGTGTTGTAAACTTCAGTGGATTTTTTTCCAGTTTTGACTTCTACGTTGCTATCCCTATAACTCAAGAAGTACCTTACCCTGTAAAGAGAGATCACCAACGACTCAATACAGAGAATGAAAGAATAAAGAAACTCCTCAAAAGAATAACTCGAAGTGGTTATGGAAGTGTCAAAATAGAAGATGCGTGTAACGGAGTAGAAGAAAGTAGTTGTTCTTTGTCTGGAGATGCTCGTAGTATTCTCACACAGCTTCTCAAAAACAACAAATATATTACTGATTTTTACAGACTTTCGATAGCTGATAGCGGAGCTCGTGGAAACCAAAGCTTCATACTCGTTCCAGAACGTTTTGTAGAAGAAATGCAGGATCATTATAATAAAACGACTCTATATGACTGTTCTCAGTGTGAGTGAGGATTTGCTGATAGGATAAAAAAGAGTATTAGCTCTATCTCTAGTCTCAGTAACGGTGGTTCTCAATGAATCGCTGAATGGAAAAATACTTGGAACCTTTTGATGTGAATTAGCAAGAAATGACAACCAACACCAGTTCAAGAAGAAGACAGGCTCCTAAGAGGGTATTTATGAACACAGTGAATCCCTGGAGATGCAGCTGATAGTGTTTCCTCAAACCTACAAAAGTATAACTCTGGCTGACTCTCTACGAGCAACGCTTTCTTTAATTCTGCCAACTATACTTTCACAAATATAAAAGAGACAGTAAATAGCTTCGATGAAGCTGCAATACAGAATTTCCTTGATACTGACAGAGATGTTATCCCTATAGTCATCATAGATAAAACTATTAAAAAAGTCGAAACAACTCAAAGTATACAAGAGTCTATCACGGCTGTGTATGAGAGAGAACTAGAGTTTCTCCCTACTATCGATACTCCTACAAGTAGCCTCATAGGAAAGATACTTCGTATGCACTATAGTCTCACCAAGTCTATAAACACACTTGATAAAACCATAAAAACGTCTCAAAAAGTCTGTCATTCTCAAGGACAGTGAGAAGGAAACTGTGACAATTATAACTAGGGACTCTTTCTCTGTTTGATTTTTTTTTATTTCCTCGTAGAATCTAAGAAATATTTTTCAATTACTAAATACCCATGCTTTCTGATAAAGAGCTTCATACTTTGAGGCAAAATGCCAAAGTACATAAAAACATATTTGATACTATTAAAAAAATCACAAAACCTGGAACCAGAGCAACAGAGATAGATGAGCTCGCAGGAAAGATGTGTAGAGAGGCTGGAGTCATTCCTGCTTTTCTCTGAGTCTACGACTATCCAAACAACATCCAAACGAGTGTAAATGATGTTGTTGTTCATGGTATCCCGAGAGCTTCTATTGTATTTAAAGAAGGAGATGTTGTAACTTTTGATTTTGGAGTAAAAGATACCAAACATGGAGTCCACACAGATTCAGCATTTACAATGATAGTTGGAGATGGTCCTCACGACCCAAAAACTGTAGATTTCCTTGAAGTAAATCAAGAAGCTCTCAAGAGATGAATAGCTCAAGCAAGAGATGGAAACAGAGTTTGAGATATCGGTCATGCTGTGCAGCGTTATGTCGAAAGTAAAGGATACCATATAGTCAAAGAACTCACTGGTCATGGGATCGGAAAAAAACTCCACGAAGAACCATATATCTATAACTTTGGAACTCCAGGAACTGGAAAAAAACTCAAAAAATGAATGCTTTTAGCTATCGAGCCTATTCTCGGAATGACCTCTGGAAAGATGGTAGACAAAGGAGACTGGGAGATATATATCGCAGATGGAAGTCTCGGAAGTCAGTTTGAACATACTATTCTCATCACTGATGGAGATCCCGAGATAATTATATAGTTCAAATCATCAT
>JAMOOA010000032.1 GCA_027066255.1 Candidatus Altimarinota bacterium
AACTATGGAACCTGAGCTGTTATGGCCGTTCCAGCGCATGATGAGAGAGATTGGGAATTTGCGAAGAAGTATGATTTGGAAATACGTGATACTATTGCTCCATTTATAGAGATTACCAATGGCACAAGTACACCTAGAAGTGATGAAAATATTGCCAATTTTAGATGTGCAACAGCGATTATAAAACACTGGTCAGAGAATACCTACTTAGTATTACAGTTTGCAAAAACTGGAGAGTTTGGACTTGTAGGAGGAAAAAGAGAGGAATGAGAAAGTTCAGAGCAGTGTATTTTGAGAGAGATTCAGGAAGAAACAGGGTACAAGAACTATTCTATTAAAGAGGTAGTTTTTGAAAAGATTTTCGGACGAGGATATAAAGCTAGAAAAGACAGAGAAGAATTAGCAGATGATACTGTCTATTTTATAGAACTTGAGAATGATGAGATGTCTGAATGACACAGTTGTGACGAACATGACAATATGATTTTTCTATCTCAGAAGGACTTTTTGAAGAAGGTAAGTCTTACTCATCATAAAGTGTTTTTTGAACAATTTCTTTCAAAGAATAAATCATACAGTGCAAAGAATGGAATTCTTTTCAATTCTGGAGAATACAGCTGATTGAGAGGAGACGAAGCAAAGAAAAAGTTTGCTGAGCTTGCAGAACAACAATGATTTGGACATATAAAGACGAACTATAAACTCCGTGATTGGCTGTTTTCTCGTCAGAGATACTGGGGAGAACCAATTCCGTTGATACACTTAGAAATGAGTCAAGTAAAACAACTTCCTCACATCTCAGATATATCTCAGGCAACAGATGAAAATATTGCTTATATACTCAAAAGAGCACCAAAAGATGGAGAAGAGGTAAGCGATGGTATGACTTGTTGAGGCAAAGTGAGAGAACTGATTATTGGAGGAAAAGTATTTTCAAAGATATATGATGGGCTCTATGGGAAAATAGTATGTGACTATCGTCTCCCTCTGGAACTTCCAGAAGTAGAGGCTTATGAACCAGCTGGGGATGGGCAGAGTCCTCTTGCGAAAGTAGATGATTTTGTACAAGTACAGCTTGCAGATAACTTAGTTGGGAAAAGAGAAACCAATACAATGCCTCAGTGGGGTGGAAGTTGTTGGTATTACCTTAGATTTATGGATAGTAAGAATCCTGATGATTTAGTAGGAAGTGAGATGGAAAAATACTGGGAAAGTGTGGATTCGTATGTCGGAGGAGCAGAACATGCGGTACTTCATCTCCTGTATGCACGTTTTTGGCATAAGTTTCTTTTTGATATAGGAGTCGTTTCTACTACTGAACCATTTTATAGACTCAGAAATCAGGGAATGATTCTAGGAATGAGTTATAAAACAGCTGCAGGAAAACTCATCGCAGATGATATGGTAGAGGAAAAATGAGGAAAGTATTTTGAAAAAGAAACAGGTGAAGAACTGGAAAAAGTCCCAGCAAAGATGAGTAAATCACTGAAAAACGTTATTAACCCAGATGATATTGTCCAAGAATATGGAGCAGATACTCTCAGGATGTACGAGATGTACATGGCTGATTTCAAGGATGCAGCTCCATGGGATACAAGCTCGATTGTCTGAGTAAAGAGATTCCTCGATAGAGTTTCAGCACTCTTTCTTGAGGGAAAGGAGCGTAACGCAAAATCTGACGATGAAGCGATGAAAGTTCTCCATAAGACTATCAAAAAAGTCGGAGAAGATATAGACAATTACAAGTTCAACACGGCTATAGCGCAGATGATGATTTGTATGAATACAGGAGAACCACAAGATGCTGAGAAAAAAGCTCAGTGGAGGAAAATATTTATCATTCTGCTGCATCCATTTGCTCCGCATATAACAGAGGAATGTTGGGAGAAACTTTATAACTCACTCCCAACCCCTCTCTTTACAATAGAGGGGAGTAGGAAGTATAAGAAGATCTATTTTGCGACGGGAAATGTATCTAAAATAGAGAGGGCTCAGAAGTTATTGAATAAGCTTGATCCTAGTATAGTTATAGAGAAATACCAAAATATCATAGAAGTGGAAGAGACAGCAAAGACATCTTTAGAATGTGCGCTTCAAAAGCTGGAAGTATATAAATGAGTAGAAATAGACGCACCTATTGCTGTTGCAGATACGGCTGTATATTTCGAAGATGCTGATTTTGATTTTGAACCAACAAAGGTGAAAAGAACAGCTCTAGAGCTTGTAGGAAAAAAAGAATCAGACCTTAGTGTTGAAGAGGTTGCTGAACTAATGATTGATTATTATCAGGCTCGAGCAAGAGACGCTGGAGGGAGTATAGATTATTATTATGTTGATTCTTGGGCTATACTGTATCCAGATGGAAACATAAAAACATATGAATATAGGAGAGAGTATACACTTACTGATACCAGAAAAGGAGAACTTAAACCGTATTTCCCGATGGCAAACCTCTATGTTTCTAAATATACAGGGAAACGTTATCATGAATCTACAGATGAAGATTTCTTCATAGAGTTTGCAGGTCAAACTGAAGCGCTTTCTGAACTCTTCAACTATGGAAGAGAATCTATCTTCTTTGCTGATTGGCCAGAGTATGATGAAAAATTGGTAGTAGATGATGAAGTCACTATCGGAGTACAGGTTCTTGGGAAACTCAGAGGAGAGATACAGATATCAGTTGATGAATCAAAAGAGAGTGTCTTACAGAAAGCAAAAACTAATGAAAATGTTGCAAAATGGCTCGAAGGGAAGGAGCTTGTAAAAGAAGTATATGTTCCAGGAAAGATAGTGAACTTAGTAGTAAAATAGAGACTTTATATATGTAATTATAAAAACTATGAAAAAGATGTTTAGTGGTATAGTGCTTTTATTTGTACTTAGTGTTGCGAGTGCTTTTGCAGGAACAGAAATGAAAAGGATACCTACTACATATGACACACAAGCTGCGTTTGAAAAAGGAGAAGGGAAGATATGTTTGAGTGCAACGGATGGATGTAATACTTGTGGTGTAAAGGACGGGAAGGTGACTATGTGTACTCAAATGGCATGTTCCAAACCCATAGCATGGTCATGTACAAAGTTTATAAAACAGGAAGATACTTCTTTTATGTCTACAAATGACAGAAACTTTTATACAGTAATAGGGAACAGAATAGATCAGAAACTCAAAAAGAGAGTAGACGAGGTTTTGAAAATATATCTCAAAAAGCTCTCCAAATTCTCAGAAGAGAAATCACAAGATACAAATACCAGAATTCAAGAAGTTATTCAAAAGAAATACGATACATTTTCTATGACTATTCCTGCTGACAAGGGGATGACTAAGAAGGAACAAAGGGCTTATTATTTTTATCAGTACTTGCTGTTTAAGTTAAAAATCATAGGAAATACTTTATAGATATGATTTTTTGATTGACGCTTACATTCCTTGTTTCTCAGGTATTTGCAGGAGTTGCCTTAGTTTCAGATATCGTAAGTTTTCAAGTAAAGGAGAGAAAGAAAATAATTATTTTCTTTCTCATATCTGCGAGTTGTATCGCGATTCATTATATTTTACTTGATAGATATTTAGCTGCAACCCTTTTGGGAATAGGAGTTATTAGGTTTATCATTGCATACTATAGAACAGATATATACTGGATGTATATATTTATATCTCTCTATTTATTTGCAACTCTATTTTTATATAAAGATGCCTATGACTTGATAGTTCTTCTAGGAATGAGTCTTTCTACGATTGCGTCTTTTCAATCACATGATAAACCTCTCAGGCAAATTATGATGTCTGCTACTTCGTGTTCTATCCTCTATAATACTCTTATATTTTCTCCAGTGGGAGTGCTTTTAGAAGTTGTATTTCTTATGAGTAACTTTGTTTGATATTGGAGGCATTATATCGTTAAGAAAAAATAACTATGAAAAAGATACTCGTACTTCATGGCTGGGAAGGGACTTCTGGGAGTCACTGGTTTCCTTGGTTAAAAAAAGCAGGAGAAGCAAAAGATATGGAAGTCATTATTCCAGATCTTCCAGAGTCTTGCACCCCTGTTTTAGAAGATTGGTTGATTACCACAAAAGAAGCTGCTTGAAATCTAGAAGAGGGAGATATAATTATAGGTCATTCAATGTGAGGGAAAGCTGCGATGCATTTTCTTGAGAAGTACGATATTTCTTGAGTTACTTGTGTGTTGGTTGCCCCAACGTATGATACTATCGAAGATGAACTTGATCTCAATGAAACTCTAGAACTCAAGAAGAAACTCAGAGATTTTCATGAGACTGCCCTAGATTTTGAGAAACTCAATACACTTAAAAATACCTATACCGTTCTTCTGTCCGATAACGATCATTTCATTACACAAACAAGTGCAAGAAGATACTATGGAGTACTCCAAAATACGCACTTTATCGACTTCCATAATGCTGGACATTTTTGCAAACGAGATGGATTTGAGGAGTTTCCTGAGATTCTTGATTATATATAAGTAATACTTTTTATGTCTATGAATACAAATAAACCCTTAGATAAAAGCAGAGAAGGAGTTACATGAGCAAAAGTATTTCATTATGTGAGATTGATTTTCTTGAGGAAGGCTACAAATGCCCTTTTGTCTGTTGAATCTTTTGGAGATATAGATTTTGACAAATTATGGGAGGAGTGAAAGAGAGGAATTATCCTTGATTTCGATGAATGTGTTGCTCCTCATCATGGAAATATACTTCCTGAAAATATGGAACTCATAAAAGAGCTTCTGATAAAAGAATGGAAAATCGTAATATTTTCTAATATGAAAAAATCGGATAGATATAAAAAGTTGGAAGATCTCTGAATCATTGTTATAACATCACAGTATGCGAAACCTGATGAGCGAGGGTTTGAAGAATCTGCTGAAACGCTTGAAATAGGGAGAGATAGGATTATTATGATAGGGGACAATTATGCAACAGATGGATGAGCTATCTATGCAGGAATAGATTTTGTGAAAGTAAAACCTATAGAAACCTGAGATACTCATAAATCCTTAAAAAGGAGGGCTCAAATTGTTTTTCGAACTATAGTCGATACAAAAGCTCGATTATTAAATGGACTATAGATATCTCCCTCAAAACTTATTTATAAGTGTAAACTCATCTTTTCATTTAGTGAGCGTATACACTCCTTTGAGTGTTTCATATCCTTCAGCTATTTTTTTCTGTGATTGGAGTTCTGTGAGTGCCTCAGAGATGCTTTTTCATTCTCCGAGCATATTTCCAAGGAGTCTGTTACGGCTTCCACCAAAGCATGTAGCGATGATGTCTCCTCCCAGAGCGTTGTCAGTAAAGCGAAGTTTCGGATCCCCTCCAAGAAACTTGATGAGTAAAGATACTTCTGTAAGGAGTTTGGTGAGATAATAGCCAAGTGTAGAAGCACCATTTCCTTGCCCCTCATAGTATCCAAGTATGAGTGCTATGATGTTTTTGAGAGCTGCATAGAGTTCTGTATTTTTTGGATTTCCGTGAATGAAATGTATATCGAGAGAACCTGAGTGAAATAATTCTTTGAGTTGTTCTCCTACTTCTTTGTTTTCTGTGACGATATCTACTCCGAGCATCTTCTCTTCTACGAGTTCAGCAGCTATCATCCCTCCTGCAAGGTACGCATAAGCATATCTCACTCCCAACCCCTCTCCTTCGGAGGAGAGGGGAGTTTTATTTGAAGCTTGTTCCTTCTCCTTTCAAAGGAGAAAGTTAGGATGAGGGTGTTGCGCGAGCACTTCTCCGAGTTTTTCAGAGGTAGTTTGAAGAGTCTGGTTATCTATTCATTTAGAGAGGTTGAGAATAGTGACTCCATCTTTGAGTGAATCCTTCATCCCTGAAAATGCTCCACCGATAAATTGGCAGGGAATCACAGAGATAATAATATCTACTTTAGGAAGGAGTTCTGAGGTATTATCTATGAGCTTGATATTCTCTGGAAGTCTGGTTCATGGAAAGAAATACGGATGAGTTCGATTTTCCTTGATACTTGTAAATATCTCAGGATTTACTTCACTCGCATATATTTCCTTGTCAGGATTGTTTTCTCCCAGGTGTTTTGCGATAGCAAAACCAAAAGCTCCAAGGCCAAGAATGAGGATATTTTTCATACTATTTTACGAGTTTATCAGTAAACAAAATTCCATCGAGATGATCTATCTCGTGTTGAATGATACGAGCACTAAGTCATTGGAATTTAAGAGTTTTAGTTTTGCCTTTTTCATCGAGATAGGTGAGTTTTATATCATTCCACCTCATAACTTCTCCTCTTGTTTTTGGAAGAGAGAGACATCATTCATTGTCTTTATTAGTCTGCTTTGAGTGCTCGAGTACCTGAGGATTTATCATCATTACCGTAGAAAAACCTTCATCTTCCCAGTCGCTGAGAAGACTCACAATGATGAGACGTTTGTTGATTCAGACCTGAGGAGCAGCAAGTCCCACTCCTGCATGTTCAGGATCTTTGATGTATTTGAGCATCTCACGACCGAGTTTTACGTATTTTTGAAGTTCATGAGTTTTTACCGGTTCACTCATATTTCGAAGGATTTTGTTCTCTTTTCAGAGTTCTATTTTGAGCATGAGAGTTCTTAGGAGTAGTTCTGAGAGAGTATATTTGGATTTATAAGGGAATCAACTTTTACAATTTGTATTTTTCACTATAATTCTTTCTATATACAAACTAAATACGAAAACACGTGATTTCTTCTTCATCTCAAACATCAAAACCAGAAAGGGTAATTTCTCCAGAAGAAGGAAAAACAGATACTGGGCTTTTTCAAAATTCTCTGAGACCAAAGAATTTAGAAAACTATATTGGTCAAGAGACGATAAAAAAACATCTTCAGGTTTCTATCTCGAGCGCGAATATTCGTGAAGAGAGTCTGGATCATATACTTTTTTACGGCCCTCCAGGTCTTTGAAAAACCACTATTGCAAACATCATAGCAAACGAGATGGATGTGACACTTCGTTCTACTTCATGACCAGCAATAGAAAAACAATCAGATCTGGTGAGTATTCTCTCAAACCTTGAGCAGGGAGATATACTCTTTATTGATGAGATTCATCGTCTTCGTCCACAGGTCGAGGAGATACTCTATACAGCTATGGAGGATTTTCAGATAGATATCATGGTAGGTTCAGGAACCTGAGCGCAGAGCGTAAAACTTCCACTGAAACCATTTACGCTTATCGGAGCAACGACTCATCTCTCAGCTCTGAGTGCTCCTCTTCGTGATAGATTTGGAAATGTTTTGAAACTCGATTTTTATAATGAAGATGAGATTTCTACGATTATCGAGAATAACTGTAAGACTCTAGAAGTGACTCTGCCAAAAGAAGCTTTGAGTTGTGTGGCTGGAAAATCGAGAGGAACACCGAGGATAGCTAACAGACTTCTCAAGATTCTTCGTGATTATCATACTATTGGGAAAGATATATCAGAAATCTCCACTTTAGAGGAAGTGTTTAAGGATATAGGAATCGACGAGAGATGACTCGATTATCTTGATAGAAAATACCTCGATACACTCTATAATATTTTCAACTCTGGTCCTGTTGGACTCAATACTCTCGCTTCAACACTCGGAGAAGAAGAAGCAACTCTTGAAGACGTGGTAGAACCGTATCTTCTCCAGATAGGATTTATTGAGAGAACCAGTAGAGGGAGAAAGGTGACAGGGAAAGGGATAGGGCATATAAGTAGATAATATGAAAACAGCATTTATAATACACGGAACAGGAGGTTCTCCTGAAGAAAACTGGTTTCCTTGGTTGAAGGAAAAACTTGAGTGAGAGTGATATCAGATTTTTGTTCCAAAGTTTCCTACTCCTGTTGGACAGTCTCTTGAGAGTTGGACAGAAGTATTTGAGGAGTATAAAAAACATATAAACCCAGAGACTATCTTTGTGGCTCATAGTTCTGGACCAGCATTTGTACTGAGTATTTTGGAAAATATAGATATTGAGATACAGGGATGCTACTTTGTCTCGGGATTTTTGGAACTTATTCAAATACCTGAGTTTGATTTGGTAAATGAGACGATTACGAGTAGACAATTTGATTGGAAGAAAATCCATAAAAACTGCAAAAACTTCTACATGTGTCACGGAACAGATGATCCGTATGTTCCATCTCACAATACTGAAATACTCTCAGAGAACCTCAAGATAGAGATTGATATGATAGAAGATGGAGGTCACCTCAATGGAGAATCAGGGTATGAGGAGTTCCCATATTTATTAGATAAAATACAAGTATGACAGAAAGTATCTTAAACGTACTGACAATTATTGCATTCGGCTTCTTTACGATAGAGAATCTGATGCAGTTATATCATATCTATAAGAGGAAGAGTTCTTTAGATATATCTATAGTATCTCTATACCTCAGAATAGTCGGTATAAATGTAATTTTCATGAAACTTCTATTCGTTGGAGATATATTTCTGATAATTGGACAATTTAGTCTTGCTATTATATCGTTTGTATATTTAGGAACGGTTCTGTATTATCGTAAAAAGCACTAGGTCTTAGGTCCCACAAAAAGTCTGATAATTCTCATCAAAATCTTTCGGAACACCCATATATTTCTTGGTATTTTTGATGTAAATATAAGGGCTTTTCAGTATTTTGAGAAATCCATGAAATAGTGAAAGATCTCATGCTACAGCAGAATCGAGAGCCTGCTCCACGAGATGATTTCGGGGAATATATACAGGATTGTACTGTTTCATAGATTCTTGCGCACCGAGCATGCCTCAGGACTGAGAAGAAACCCTTTGTTTCCAGATACTGAGCCAGTTTTGAAATCTCTCATCATTGTATATTTCTGTATCTGGGATATTTGTATATCAACCAATAGAGAGAAATGTGTTTGTATAATCTGCTTGAGTGCCTTGCATCCATGAGAGGAGTTCACGAGCAAGTGATTCATCTCTTGAGAGAGGATTATGTATCCCGAGTTTCTGGCACATCATCACCAGCCACTTACTGTGCATATGCTCTCACATAGTTCCCAGTACTTTGTTTCTCGTTTCTTCGTCTATGAAATCACTAAGTGTTGACGCAAATACTGAGAGATTCCAGAGAATGATGTTTGACTGATTCCCAAAAGCGTATCTTCCCCCAGTATCTATCGAACTAAATACTCTCTCTTCGTGGAAGCCATTCATAAACGCGCACGGACCATAATCAAAGGTTTCACCAGCAATACTGGTATTATCTGTATTCATCACTCCGTGAATAAATCAGACTCGAAGCCATTGGGTAACTAAATCTAGTTGAACATCTATGACTTTTTCAAGGAGTCAAAGAGCAGGATTTTGACGTGCCATAAGTTCTGGATAATGTCTCTCTATCGTATAATCTATCAGAGCTTGCATATCGTCCCTCGTTCCAAAGTTTTTAGCAAACTCAAAGGTTCAGATACGGATATGAGAACTCATAACTCGAGTGAGAATAGCTCACTGTTCCACATCTTCTCTGAGAACAGGATTTCATATTTTTATGACAGCCAGACTTCGAGAGCTAGGGATTCATAGAGCATGTATTGATTCAGATATCAGGTACTCTCGCAGCATAGATTTGAGTGTTGCTCGACCGTCTCCTCCTCTTGAAAAGGGAGTTCTTCCAGCTCCTTTGAGAACTATATCAACCAGCTTTTTATCGCTCGTTTCCCATTCTCACAGTAATAAAGCGCGACCATCTCCGAGCATAGTTGGATGTCCAAATTGATGACCAGCGTATGCTTGGGCTATTGGTTTTGTTCACTCTGGGAGAGTATTTCATGAGAGGAGATTATGAGCATTTTCTGCAGGGATAGTTTCTGAGATTCAGAGGTGTTTAGCAAGTTCCGTGTTATACAGTACACATTCTGGATTGTCTGATGGTTCTGGATTTTGGGCAGAGTGAAAGATTGGGGGGAGGTTTTGGTAGGAGTTTTTAAGAGAAAGTTGATTTTTAAGATTCATATTGGAAGAGAATGGAGGTCTAGAGGTAATATTTTATTTTATTTTATTTAGAAAATCAACTAAACTTAAACCTAAAGCGTAAGCTAGATTTATAGGAACAGCATTTCAAATTTGTTTATACTGTTGTCCTTTTGCTCCTTGAAACTTCCAATTATCAGGGAATGTTTGAATTCTAGCACTTTCTCTAATGGTTAGTGGACGAGTTTCTTTTGGGTGACATCTTTCAGTCTGTTTCATTGCAGGTGAACACACTAAAGTTAAAGAAGGTGTTTTCATAGATAATCTTCTTGCTAACCCCGTCTTCCCACCTCCAAGAAAATAACTTCCTGCCATGTACTCTCTTTGTAACTCATCTGATAAATCTTTCCAATATCCCCCTTCTGGGATTTTCTCCATTATTTCTCTCTTTCTTTTTGGGTATTCAACACCAACACTTTTAGGAACATTTTTATCAAATAACACTCCCTTTTTGAATGCATCTGCAACAGTTAATACTTTATTGTATTTTTCAGGAAATTTAAATTTTGTAATGTGTTTTGCTAAATCATTTCTTATTCCAACAAGTATTAGCCTTTCTCTTTTTTGAGGTACCTTATAATACATAGCCTTTAACACTTTTGGCTCTATTAAAGTATAGCCAATATCTTTAATGGATTGTTTTATCACTTCAAGCGTTTTCCCATTATCATGTTTTAATAAACCCCTGACATTTTCTCCGATAAATACTTTTGGCTTAACTTCGTTAATACACCTTGCAAAGTCAAAAAATAGAGTTCATCTAGTATCCTTGAAACCCAGTTTTTTACCTGCGTTAGAAAATGCTTGACATGGGAATCCCCCAGTCACTATGTCTACCTGATTTTCATATTCTGAAAAATCTACATTTTGAATATCGTCCTCTAAGATGTTCCATTTTGGACGATTAAACCTTAAAGTATTACAGGCATTTTTCTCAAATTCATTTAATAAGACATGTTTAATTCCTGCTTTTTCCATGCCTAAAGCCATTCCCCCAGCTCCTGCAAATAATTCAATTGAAGTATACTCTTTTTTTGGTTTTATTTTAATGAATGTCTCCCATTTAGAGTTAAAAATATCATTTGCAATATCGAATTTCAATAAACTTTTTTTATTATATTTTTTTACTGCATCCAACTTTACAGGAACGAGTTTCCCATTACTTGCCCAAGTATTTAAGCGCTGTAGGGAAACATTTAAAAGATTACTCACTTCGAATTCATTTAATAATTCCATATTTTATAATTTAAAATTATTAAATCCTTCATATTTATTGAATGAGAGTAAATAAATACTTGTAAGAAAGTCAGATGATAAATCTTCTAATTCTGTAAATACAGTGTTTTCTTTATTTCGAGTTTCTATATTGTTAACAGCATCTTGGATTACGGTTGGAAGAACAGAACAGAGTTTT
Organism: Candidatus Altimarinota bacterium; assembly: GCA_027066255.1. Classification (GTDB taxonomy): domain Bacteria; phylum Patescibacteriota; class Gracilibacteria; order BD1-5; family UBA6164; genus CALDZK01. Next base: position 11,425 of record JAMOOA010000032.1, read on the forward strand.
TGAAAAGCAAATCTATCATTAGTCACAATTTCATAAAACTTATCAATCGACACTCTTCTGATACTTTCGTTTGATGGTTGTTTTATTTTATCTAAAGTTATGACCCAAGGAATATTTTGACTTTTCCTCGCTATAATTTCGACTAAAAAACATTTTGCATTCCTATCCTGTATAATTGTATTTTGAAACCTCATATATGTTTTTGATCCTGAAGAACCATTCATAGTATTGTGTTTATTCTTCATTTCTACAAAGATTTTATCTTTTAGGTTTACAATATCGTAACCTTCTTCTGGGATACTCCAATCTTTTGAAAAGTATTCGAAAATATTCTGGTGAAAATAACCAATAAGATTCGAGTTTGATTTATCAAGTTGCCTCACTACTTCATTTTCAACAGTTTCTTTATAACTTTGTTCATAAACGATAGAATCAAATGTTAGCTTTACGGGGTCAATTAGATTTTTGTTAAATTTTTTTAAGTTCATCTCAAAACTATATGCATTAACTGTTCTTAGAACATGATTATATAAATCAATATCTGATATGAATTGTAAGTTATAGCTATTCATTTTTTGTTTTTCTGACTTAATAAATCTAGTATAGGACTTTAAAATATTTCTTAAATATAAATATCTTTTTAAAGAAATGGAGTGATAAACTATTTACTAAAAGTATCTTGATTATTTTCTTAAAATCAATTCTTAATATGCCTATTACTTCTACTCATCCCTCATCATCTTCCTGCTTCGCTCCAACTTCGATATTGTCGCTTCGCTCTGCATCTCACTTGTCTTCTTCCCAACTTTCTCCTTTACTTCAACTTTTCACTTTCTCTCCTGCACATTCCTCACATAAATCAATTTATATCGAGACTTACTATTATCTCTCTGCTCTATCTCAAACTTTCCAGTTGCTTTGATGAGAGGAGTAAGCTTCTCAAAACCGTAATTTCTAGAATCAAAACTTGGCTGTTTCTTTTGTATGAGCCCTCCAACATCTCAAAGAAAAGCCCATCCATCTTCATCGGAAAGAGCATTGATACTTGATGATATAAGAGCTATTTCCTTTTCACCGATAGTATCAACACTTCCTGAAGTTCCTTTAGATTCCTCCGTTTGTTTTTTGAGTATTTCGATATATATAAACTTATCACAAGCTACCACAAAAGGATTTGGAGTCTTCTTTTCCCCCATTCCTATGACGAGTTTCCCCGCTTCCCTGAGTCTGGTCGCGAGTCTGGTGAAGTCACTATCAGAGGATACAAGACAAAACCCATGTACTTTCTCACTATAGAGTATATCCATTGCGTCAATAATCATCGCTGAATCGGTTGCGTTTTTCCCCGTGGTATATCCGTATTGTTGTATCGGAGTGATAGCATTTTCGAGAAGAGGTTTTTTCCATTTTGTAAGTCAGGGACGAGTCCAGTCCCATAAATTCTCTTGATAGTAGGATTCCCATACTTACTTACTTCCTCTATCATTTCACCGATATATGTTGAAGAAATATTGTCTCCATCTATGAGTACTGCGATATTGAGGTTGTTGTCCACGAGTTTAAGAGTAATGATATAATTTACTTCTTTATTATTCCTTTTTCTTGTGTAAAATCAATTCTAGTTGAGATTCCTCACCCTTTTGAAGAGTCTTGGAAGATATATTATTTAGATAACTTTCTCTATGTCTATTTGGCAAACACATGATTGGCAACATATGCTTCAGAGATCTGGACAGAGCGAAGCGTATTTTGAAATCAATACCCCACCTAGCCTCCCCTTATCAAGGGGAGGAATTATCTTTGTCGAAAAACGTCAGGTTTCTTTGTGAGAGAAAGGACTTTTTGTTATAGGCTTTGAGGGAGAGATGTCTTTACAGATAGAGCAAAAACTGATAGAACTTTGCAGGAAAGAAAAGTGTTTATTTGTTCAGGTGGAAACTATAAAATATTATAACTCCCCCTGTCTTCGTTCCTCAGACATCCCCCTCGATGAGGGGGAACTAAACTATTCCCCCTCATCGAGGGGGAAACCTGCGGAGCAGGAGGGGGAGTTTTTTTCTGGATACTACAAGAAATTCATTCCTCCTCATACTTGTGTCATTGACCTCACTCAGAGTACAGAGGATATCCTTGCATCGATGAAACCAAAAGGCAGATACAACATTCGTCTTGCTGAAAAAAAATGAGTGGTTGTAGAACAGGTAGAAAAGAATCCTCATAATATAGAGACATTTTACAAACTGATGCTTGATACGACTTCTCGAGATGATTTTTCGGGAAATACACAGCAGTATTACGAAATATTTCTAAAATCTATAAAAGAGTCTCAGCTCTTTTTTGCATACTATGAAGACCAAGTTATCGCTGCAGGTATATTTGTATTTGAAGATGATATAGCACTCTATTATTATGGAGCTTCCTGAAATAAACATAGAAACCTCATGGCTCCGTATCTCCTCCAATGGAGAGTAATAGAACATGCAAAAAAAAGGAGCTGTAAAGTGTATGATTTCCTCGGTGTTACTTCTCCAGATGAAACGAACTCTCCACTTGCTGGAGTGACTCAGTTCAAGAAAAAACTTTCTCCAGATATACGAGAGGTATCCCAATGATATATCTATGTTCACAAAAAATGGAAGTATCGTCTGATTTCTGTTTTGAGGAAATTTAAGAAATAAGAAAAGACCAAGTTTAAACTTGGTCTTTTCTTATGATATTTTACTTTACGTTCATATTTTCAAATGAAGTATTTGTTATCTTCTTTAGGATATCTGCTATATTATTTCCAGGATCATCTGCTTCTAGTGTCTTTTTAATCATATCACGCGTCACATTAAAAGCCTTGAATAAAGAATAATAATATTCTACTGTAGTATCTATTCCTTCGGGGAATCCCTTAATTTCAGAAACCTCTCCTATGAATAAAGGGAATATTTCTATAATCATTTTTCTATATTTCTCAAACTCTTTTGGGTCTTTCTTTGTTATTTCTGTAATCTTTGCATAAAGTTTGTTGGTATTTCTTGAGAGCGCCCCTAAATCTGCTTTAAGTCTACATATATTAGATTGGATTTCAGTTCAATTAAGTCATTGGTTTATTCCTCCATCTCAAATACTATTATACCTTTCTCTTCTTCTTAGTTTTCACGATTCTTTTTTTAATTGCTTAGATACATCGGAATATCTGGAGCTCATAAGCTCTAGAGCTTTGCTTACTTCAGCAATAGATTTATAGTCTAGTTCAAATGGTTCATGATTTGAATCAATATTCTTAATTTCACATCCTTCAGCCATAATATTATTTTTAATAAATTTATAAATACTTACTAAAATATATCATATATTCTTTTTCGTGGCAAATTTCTATATTTCATGTTAAAAACTCTCATAAAACAATTTGAAAATCGTGACTTCCTCGTATAATAGGAGCCATAAATTTTATATTGTGTTCTTTTATTATAGATGTTAAAAAAAGTCCTTTTAGGAATCCTCTGAATTTGCGGAATTATTGGTTGATACGGACTGGTATTCTCGATGAATTTTATATTTACCCCAGAAACAAAACTCGTTGTTACTTTGTCTCCAAACATCTATTTGTGAGATGATGTTTTGTCGTCGACTATTCTTGGATACAAAAGCAATACCGATATTTCTTCTGCTGTTATTCATTCTTCGTGCGATACTGAGACACAGTTTTTGGAGGAGTTTGAGGGAGTTTCGTATTTCTCCTTGAAGTATTTGGGAAACAACTGTAAGAATGCAAATATCATTCTCAAAGTAGAGGGTGAACGTATCCTCAACACAGCTTCAGAACTCAAGATAGTAACAAAATCAGAATTGTTTAGTTTGATGGTTGATAATCCAACAAAAAATCTACAGAAGCTCAATAAATCTCTTCAAAAAAATCTGAAAAAATACCATTTGTACGAAAAGCTTCATACTGAAAAATACGGAAAATATATCAAATATAGAAAAAGACAAAGAAAGTTTCATGAGAGTCAGTACCAATTTAATCTGGTTCAAGAGATACTTTTAGGAAGAGGAACAAAGTATGTTTCTCCTGTTTCAGGAAAGGGGTTTTCTCGACAATTTTCTCGACTTCCAAATGCTGGAAGACCCTACAGAGAAACCTATACTGATGGAATACATCATGGTTGGGATGTTCCAGCTAAGCTTGGAGAAGAAGTAGTAGCTATTGATCAAGGAATCGTGGTGAGAATCGTTGATGGATTTAGTTATGGAGATCTTTCAAGAATCCATTATGGAACACTTTCAAATGATGAAAAATTGAAGAATCTTGATATTCTTAGAGGAAATCAAGTATGGCTCAAAACAACAAAAGGAGAAGTAATATTTTATAGCCATCTGACGGATGTTTCTCAGCATATCGCTGAATGAGATATTGTCTCGAAGGGAACAGTTCTGGGGACGGTGGGGATTACGGGAATTCCAGCAAAAGGGTATGATGATTATCACCTACACTTTGCACTTCATGTCAATCCGTATATTTCTAAAAAGGCAGGAACATATGATTTTTCTGATTATATGCAGTGGGATTGGAAGTTCAAGTGAGAAGGATTTGAATACATTCTCGAGAATCAGAAGGAGATTTTTGACCTATAGATTATGAAAACAATAGTAAAAAATAAAAAAGCATTCTTTGATTACGAAATTGTAGAGTCTCAGGAAGCCTGAGTAGAACTCAAGTGACATGAAGTAAAATCGATTCGATCCTGACAAGTTCATCTCAAGTGATCTTATATTGTCTCGCGAAATGGAGAACTTTTTGTGAAGTCCATGCATATTTCTGCATGGAAAGCTCTGGCGAATAGAGACTCTCTCGAGACAGATAGAGAGAGAAAAATATTTCTCTCTAAGAAAAAAATCATCTACTATACTTCCAAGATGAAAGAAGCGGGGTACTCGATTGCTCCTCTCAGTCTGTACTTTCGCTGAAGCCTCATCAAGATGTCTGTTGGACTTGTAAAATGAAAAAAACAGCATCAGAAAAAACAAATCCTGAAAGAGAGGACTCTCGATAGAGAAGCGAAGATGTATCTCAAGAAAAATT
>JAMOOA010000033.1 GCA_027066255.1 Candidatus Altimarinota bacterium
ATATTCTCATTAATAGAATTATTTGAAAGGGTAATATCTGTTGGAGTGCTATTAGCAGCATCATTTTGAATAACAAAACTATATGTGTTACTTGCTGTCGTAATAGCCGATACAGTATTTCATGCTAGATCAAATGGGACTGCTGGAAAACCAACATAGGCTGTTCCATTTTGATATGTAGTACCATTATCTGCAATAACATCATAGTTATATGTATAAGTACTTGCACTTACGGGAGTCATTGCAACTCCTGCTATATCTGTTGTTCCAACTTGATCTATATCAATAGTAGGAACTCCGGCTCCATCAAGATCTTCTGAATACGTTACAGTAATCAAATTATCCAAACTTGGAGATGTTGGATTATGAGAATATGTCACTGATGTAATAATAGGAGATGTAACATCAGCTAATGGTTGAAGGTTGAATGCTCACATATTAACCACTCCATCTGAAACAGAAAAAGCTGCAATATTAATTTCATAACTTGCATTAGTAGTATCCGCTAAACCATTGGTAAAATCAATCCATACATATGGATCATTTGGAGTTACTCCCGTACTAAAAGCCTCTACCATTTCAACTCACCCTTCACCAAGAGTAGAGCCTGCGATTGTTATATTATAATCTAAGCTATCATTAGAATTAATATCAGAAATACTCTCTGTAAATTCAAGTGCTACCCTATCTACTATACCATCTCCATCTGTATCATAATATCCTCCTATTGCTGCGCTAAGATGGGGTACTGCAGAATCTATTAATACAGTAGCTGCAAAATCTGGAGCAATATTTGCTTGTGGACTTGTATCCCTTATAGTATCTATAGTTGCTCAACCTGCAGGATCTCCATCATGTGTATATGCTAAACTAATATCTAAGTTGGTATCATATGCTGGAGTACCTGTAAGAGCAAGAGTATATCCTATTCAGAAAGTTGATACTGAAGAAATAGATATCCCTCCTGCATCTGGTCCACTAATTGTATAATCACCGACATCACCACTTGCTGAAGTAATACTTTCTGAATAATTTACACGTATTTTTTCAATAGTACCATCGTAATCAAGATCTTGGTAAGTATAATAAGTAGGATATGGGGCAGCTTTATCTACAAGGGTAATATTTGCCTTTGCAGTTATCACTCATCATAGATCTGTGAGACTCCCTGCAGTTCCAACATCATCATACGAAATAACTGGAGCAACTGCTCATCCTGTTTTATTTGCATCTGCAGTAACGTCAACATGTATAACATCATCAGCTCCTGTACAATTTATACCATCAATACTTGTAATATTAATAGTTCAAGCAGTATTAATAGTCCAATCTCATGCCTCATACGCACAAGCTGTAACAGTCGTATCAAATATAAGATCTATTTGATCTACTTGACCATCATTATTTGTATCCAGATATTCTGGATTCACTATAAAATCTGCAGCTGAAACAGCTGATATACTAAATAGTATACTGAGTCATGCAACTCAGAATCTTAAAAGAGTCTTTCAAGAAGACTTATAATTATTATTCATAATTTTTTTATAAAAAAATATAATAGCTCTATGATAATAAAGAGTCCTCTTTGTCCTAAATAGTTATACTAGTTAATGTCAAAAACTTGTGAATTTCTATAACTCCAGGTTTTGTTTTTGCCATTCCTCTAAATCAGTAGTATTTGCCACTGAAAATTTCGTATCTACCTCTTGTTCATCCAGAAGTATAAAGACAGGGATGCCTCCTGGTTGTTCCTGTACAAGAAAATCTTTGAGACGATGAAGATCGTCTTTTTTTGCTGTTTTGGGAATAGTGATGATATACTTCTCTAGTGTGTTGAGTAATTCTTCTTTCACTTCCTTATTTTTTGCTATCTTCTCTTCGAGATCAGAATCAAATTTCTTCTCTCTTCTAGAAGTATTTTTTAGCTTCTCTTTTTCTCCTTGGGTTAGATCTGGGTTGATTTTTTCCTGCGTTTTTTGTTGTTTTTGTGCCAGTAAACTCCTTCTACGGGAGTTATCTAACAAATCCATGTCACGTGCCTGCTGTCTCACCTGTGTGAGACTTCCAAGATTGGCTGTCTGGAGTGCTATAGCTTTTCTATTATAATTTGGATCTATCATGAGTCTTCCTTCTACCACGATAATTTTTCCAATATCTACTCGGTCTTTGTAATCATCAAAGTACTTATCATAAATCGTCACCTCAAAATCGTAGTCAAATCCTTCGCAATACAGGAACATCATATTTTTTCCTGTTTTGGTAATGATTTTTCTACTATCAAGTATTACTCCTATAGCTTTTGGTTGTATTTTGGACATATCTTTCTTGAATTTTTCTTCGTCCTGTTTTTGTAATTCTGCGAGCTCTTCCATCGGCATCTTAAAGTGTCTTACATTGGAACTCCTGCGTTCACAATACATCTTGAGTGAATCAAGAGGATGCCCAGAAACCATATAACCCAAAACATCTTTTTCTCAAAAAAGTTTCTGTTCATAGTTAAATGGCTTTGTTTCAACCAATTCCAAAGTATCTTTGTAAATACTTTCAGACATATCAAAGAGTCCTATCTGTGAGGACTCTTTTTTCTTCTCGAGTGCTCTACTGTAACGAATCATGTTATCTACACTTTCAAAAAGCTTCTTTCTCTCTCCAAACATATCCATAGCTCCTGCTAGTATCAAAGCTTCAAGTGCTTTTTTGTTGGTAACGTCTCTCCCTCCTCTTTCAATAAAGTCATCAATACTCTCAAAGAGTTTTTCTTTTCTTGCTTCTATGATTCCATCAATAGGGCCATCTCCAAGTCATTTGATGGCTTTGAGTCCAAAACGGATATTTTTTTCATCAATATGAGTAAAGTGTTTGAGTGACTCGTTTATATCCGGAGGGAGTATTTCTATCTGTTTTGATTGACACTCTCCTACTTCAAGAGTGATTCTATCCATATTTTCTTCATCACAGGTCATGAGGGCTGTGAGGAATTCTGATGGATAGTTTGCTTTGAGATAAGCTGTTTGATAGGCAATATACGCGTAGCATGCAGCATGTGATTTGTTAAAGGAATAGTTCGCAGCTGGCTGTATCATCTCTTCATAGATATACTTACTTACTTCTGGTTTATATCCTCTGAAACGCTCAGACTTCTCGATAAATTCTCCTTTGAGTTGCTCTATTACTGAAAGTATCTTCTTTCCGACTCAACGTCTGAGTAGATCAGCCTCTCCGAGAGAAAATCCTGCCATATACTGTACAATAAACATCAGTTGTTCTTGATAGACGGCAATACCATAGGTAACATCGAGTATCTTCTTAAGGTCCTCTTCCAGCTTCTGCTTTTGCTCTTCTATCTTCTGATTAGAATACTTCTTCTTCTTGAGTATTTCTATGAGATCATCTGTCATATACTTGATTTCCTCTCTTCCATATTTTCTGTCTATATATGTAGGAATATAGGCTATTGGTCATGGACGATACAGTGATACCATCGCGATAATATCTTCAAAACTATCTGGCTTTAAATCTTTGAGGTATTTCCTCATACCATCAGATTCAAACTGAAACACTCAGGTAGTATCTCCATCTGCAAAGATTTCAAATGATTGTTTATTCTCTTGGGAAAGATGCTCCATGTCTATATCAACTCCTTGTGTTTGCTTGATAATAGTGAGCGTTTTTTGAATAAT
>JAMOOA010000034.1 GCA_027066255.1 Candidatus Altimarinota bacterium
ATGCATCTATTCATCCGATAATACGTATTGCAGGAAGTTTCTCAAACTTCTCTAGTGCGTACTCTACGAGTTCATGCTCTATCTTCTCAAGTTCATTATACCCTCATATAGATCCCACATATTCAAAGGCCTTCAGAAGACTCACAGCTCCGCTGAGGTTTGGGGTTCCTGGTTCAAATTTGTCTGGGAGTTTTTCACTATGAGTAAACTCATCCTTTCTTACATATCCTATAGCTCCTCCTCCAGAAAAAATAGGTTTGAGTTCATGGAGAAGTTCTTCCTTCGCCCACAAAACTCCTATTCCACTATCAGCAAATATCTTGTGTCCCGTAAAAAACATCGCGTCACATCCTATCTGTTTTACATCTACCTGAAAGTGTGGAACACTCTGAGAGCTATCTACAATAAAAAGAGGTTTTGAGTAGTTGCGTCATCCTGAACCTGTTTCAGGATCTTTCGAAGAACGAGATTCCGGATCGAGCCCGGAATGACAGGTCATAGGGTATTTCTCTTCCAACATCTTTCCAACTTTCTCGAGTTCAAAAACTTGTCCTGTAGTATTACTTACATGAGTAAGGGAAACGATTTTAACACTCTCATCAAGCTTTGATTCTAGGTCTTCCATATCCAAACTATAGTCTTCTTTTACGTCTATAAACTCAACATTCACTCCATAATCATCTCTCAGTATAAACCAAGGAATCATATTTGCGTGGTGTTCCACGATACTCAAAAGTATCGTATCTCCTTTTTTCAGGATCCCCGTTCTCCAAATACTTTGAGCCAAGATGTTCAGAGCATAAGTAGAGTTTGCTGTATAAATAACTTCTCTCCAATTCTCTGCTCCTATATTTTTTGCAACTATTTTTTTACTATCTTCATACAACCTCTCTGAGATTTCTGAGATTTCATAACTTCCTCTATGGATATTTGCGTAACTCGATGATAAATACTCAGCTACTCCAGCAATTACCATCTTTGGTTTTTGACTTGTTGCGGTACTATCCAGATACACAAGCTCTGGATGATTTTGAAATATTGGGAAATTTTTTTTTATATTTGACATACTATATATATATGGATAAAATTTTTTTACTTAATGAAGCATCGCATAATGCTGATGTGAATAAGTTAGGAGAACAGTAGCCATGGAACTTAATTTGAGATTCAAGAATCCGTTTGTAATATTCCTGCTGATAGCAGGAATATATAGTCTGTTAGCAGCTTTTCTGTTGAATACTAGCAATATCGAGTCTACATTAATATTCAGATTTATCCCATTTTTAATGGGATTAGGGATATTCGTAGTAGCAATATATGTATCTAACCTATTAAAGAAGATTGATTCTGGTGGATAAAGAAAACTCTTGCCCGAGTATAATGGGCTTTTTTTATTTGTGTTTTATTCGCCCTAAAATCCTTGCTTTTATATCATTGTACAGTTCTTCATAATCTCTTTCTAGATCTCAAAATATCTTTGCAATATACCCCTCAAGCATCAACACAGCTGCATCCTCTCTTGGGATTCCACGACTCCTGAGATAGAAGAGCTTATCATCACTGATACGTTCCATATGGCACGCATGGCTTGCTTTGACATCGTTACTGTGAACCAGAAGTGTTGGGAGTCCTCTTACTTTCCCGGTTTCTCAGAGAAATATATTTTCTTCTACAAGATATCCTTCTACTTTCTGAACTCATTCCACTATATTCACTATTCCATCTAAATCAATCACTCCATCATCCGAAACAAAACTCACGATTTTCATATCGAGATACGCTCCACTTGCTGCAAGTTCTCACTCTATTTTTGCCACTATCTTTTCTCCTCTCGAACTCAGGAGTCCATCTATCAAAAAGTATTTTTTAAAACTCTTCTCTGTTTCAAAATACCCAAAATACTTTAAACTCGCTCATTTCCCAAAAGTTACTTTCTTCAAAGTGTCAGACTCATCATAGATCATAACTAACGTTCAGTCTGCAATATGAACTTCTGATTCTAGTTCAGTACTCATATAGAGTTTATTTTCTGTAAGGTTCATATTTAATTATTTTTATTCTTAAAATTCTCTCTCATCTTCTTGAGTTTTTCCAGATCTATCTTGGGAACAGGTTTTTCAAAAGCGAAACTCGTTCCACAACCACATCTATCTTCTATTTCATCGCTCGAAAATATATATCTCGTTTTTTCTTCTCCCGTATGATCAGCTTTCACTACTCTGGTAATATTTGCGTTTTCGAGATATTTGAAGTCAGTTTTTGGAACATAGAGTCAAAATCAATACTCTGTCTTGAGTTCCTGTATTTCCGAAGTTATCTCAAACTCTGTTTCCATATTTATCTTTGTTCCAGAACACCCAGCTTCATAGAAAAACACCTTGAGTTTCTTCACTCCAGCTTCTTCAAATTCGGTTATTGTTTTTTTATCGAGTTGTAGCATATATTTTATTTACCCTATACTTCCTTCCATTTCCATACTAATAAGCACATTCATCTCACTTGCGTATTCCAAAGGCAATTCCTTTACTATCGGAGAGATAAATCCATTAACGATCATCGCTGCTGCTTGATCTTCTGATATACCACGAGATTGTAGATAGAAAAGGTCCTCTTCATTTATCTTTCCTGCACTGGCTTCATGAGCAACAATACTGGAAGTATTGTCGACGCGAATATCTGGAATCGTATCACTTTTGGAATCCGTATCGAGAAGAAGCGCGTCACACTCTATCTTTGATACCGAGCCTGTTGCTCACGACTTGATGTCTACTAAACCTCTATATGTCGATATTCCCCCTGCTTTAGAGATAGATTTAGAAACGATAGAGCTTGAAGTGTTCTTCCCGAGATGTATGACTTTTGCTCCCGTATCTTGGTTTTGTCCAGCATTAGCAAAGGCTATCCCGAGATGATCAGCTCTTGCATTGTCTCATTTGAGAACAGAACATGGATAGAGCATAGTAGTATTGCTTCCCATATTTCCCCCTACCCATTCCATATATCCAGATTCTTCTACTATTGCTCTTTTTGTATTGAGATTATAGGTATCCAGTGACCAGTTCTCGACAGAGCTATATCTCATGTGAGCATTTTTTCCGACAAATATCTCTACTCCTCCAGCATGAAGAGAATTCTCGTCATACTTTGGAGCAGAACATCCCTCGATATAATGAGCTTCTGCATCGTCCTCAATAATAATCATCGTATGCTCAAACTGTCCACCTTTTTTTACATTCATTCTGAAATACGACTGAAGAGGTTCGTTTATTTTTACTCCTTTGGGAACATAGAGAAATGTTCCTCCAGACCAAACAGCATAGTGCAAACTTGCAAATTTATGATCTGTCAGAGGAATAGATTTTGCAAAGTATTTTTTAATGATTTTTTCGTACTCAGGTTTTTTGAGTGCATGTGATAGGTCATCAAATATAACTCCCATATCAGCTATCTCTTCCTTGAGGCTATGATACACTGTTTCACTATCATACTGAGCTCATACTCCCGCAAGTGCTTGTTTTTCTGCTTCTGGAATTCCCAGTCTATCAAAAGTATTTTTTATCTCTTCTGGAACATCATCCCAACTCTTGTTGTCCCCAGCTCCTTCTGGTTGTGCAAAATAATAAATACTCTGCAAATCAAGATTTGATAGGTCAGGGCCCCAAGATGGCATAGGCTTTGCTTCATAAAGTTTCAAAGCTTTCAAACGAAGTTCCAACATCCATTCTGGTTCTTCATTCGCTGCTGATATCTGACGAACAACGGTTTCATTTATTCCTTGAATTGCTGTTCCTTTATAGGTGACTTCATCAGAGAAGTCCCAAGTTCATGAAGTTGTTACTGTTTGTGATTTTTTATTTGACATATTATATATATATAATTAAAGTAATTTTGACTATTATTTTAGGTTCACAAAATTGCTCGTTCTGAGTAATGCCTATGAATTTTAGCAAAAGTAAGGAAAAGATAATGGGAAAACTAGACACTATACTTGTCTATCTCTATTACTCTGGGCTAGTATCTAGCCTTATAGCAGCAATAGGAATAGGGCTGGCAATGTGAAATACACTACCCTATCTTGCAATGCGAGATAGGGCACAATTTTTATCAAGAACATATTTACTTCTCAGGTGAGAGGTATTTTTTTTATTTGTGTTTTCCGTAGAGTACGAATATCTTCGTACCTTTTTTATATATTCTCCACTTTTTTGAAATGAAAATATTCATTCCCTACATTCTTCCTATATTCCTTCAAAACCCTTCTCACTGATCTCTTTTGCTAGTTCTTTTCACCCTTCCTTTACTATCTCTCCCTCTTTTATAACAAAGACTTTGTCTACATCGATATAATCGAGTATCGTAAAGTAGTGAGTGATGATAATAATAGAGTTGTGCTCGTTGCTCATAGACTTAAGCATTGTTGCAACCGTCTTGAAAGCATCGAGGTCAAGCCCGCTGTCTATTTCATCAAGGATAATATACTTTGGTTCTATGAGCTTCATCTGAAGTATCTCTATTTTCCTCTTTTCCCCTCCACTAAATCATACATTGAGATCTCTGTCGAGAAACTTCCCATCTATGTCGAGTTCTTCTAGATGCTTTTTTATAAACCTCTTAAATATAAATGGAGATATATCTTTGAAGTCTGTCTTATCTTTCTTCATCGCTATATTGTAGATAGTTCTCAGGTACTCCGAGAGTTTCACTCAAACTATCTCTGGAACATTTTGAAAACTCAGAAATACACCAGATTTACTTCTCTCGTCTGGTCACATCTCAAGTAAGTTTGTAGCTTCTCCTTCTCCTTTAGAAGGAGAGGGTTGGGGTGAGGTAATTGTTGCCATTCCTCCAGTAACTTCATATTTTGGGTGCCCCATAAGAACACTTGAGAGAGTGGATTTTCCACTTCCGTTTTTTCCGAGAAGACAATAATTTTTCCCGAGCTCAAAATCAAGAGTCACTCATTTAAGAATATCTTTCTCACCAGCTCGAACTTGAAGGTTTTGTATTTGTATCATATTGATGGTTTCTTAGATATATTTTTCTAAACATTAGTATTTTATTAATATTTAAAATAATACAAGCTTTTTAGTACTTTTTATATATACCCAAAATATACACTTTTGCTTACAGGAGCGAGTTGTGAACAAAATGTGAAAAACTCTCATTTTTTGTTTTAAAATAGACAAAGTATGATTCATTGATTTGTCTAGTTGTTTCTATAGAGATATGTTTGACATATATCTAAAAAAGAATAAAAATATTATAAGTTTCTTTTATTTAAAGGGATAAAAATGAGATATTCACATTCTTTTAACAAAAGCAACTCATAATGGAAGTAAAAAAAGATGAAAATCTCCATACTTCTGTTCTCCTACAGGAACTCATAGACGGAGTAGCAGTAAAAGAGGATAGAAAAAACGTCATTGTCGATTGTACCCTTGGACTTGCTGGACACGCAAGTGAGATAATCAAGATGATGAATCCAGGAGATATATTTGTGGGATTTGATGCTGATGAGAGAAACCTCAAACTTGCCAAACAAAAACTCAAACAAACCCAAACAAAAACACAATCCTCTCCGGAGATAATACTCATTCATAGTAATTTTCTCTATCTAAAGAGAGAACTCCAAAACCATGGAATAGACTCTATAACGGGAATATATTACGACCTCTGAGTTTCTTCTGTCCATTTTGATGAAGCTGATAGATGATTTAGTTTTCGTATGGAAGGACCTCTTGATATGCGCTTTGATACAAATACTGGAAAAACTGCTGCTGACATACTCAACTATAGCGAAGAAACAGAGTTATTCAGGATACTTCGAGAATATGGCGAAGAACCCCACAGTAGAAAGATAGCAGCAAGAGTAATATCATCTCGCAAAGAAAAGAAGTTCCAGACCACGACTGATCTCAAAGACTTTCTTGATACAGAGATAAACTCTCATATCAAGACAAAGATGCGAGTATTCCAAGCTCTCAGGATAGCTGTAAACGGAGAACTGGAGAATCTAGAGACAAGTCTGAGAGATGCTATAGACTTGATAGAATCATGAGGAAGAGTATGTGCTATCAGTTTTCATTCACTCGAAGATAGGATAGTCAAACAAACGCTTAAAAGAGAAACCAGAGACTGTATATGCCGAGACATGATTTGCTCCTGCTGACATACAAGGTCCCTCAAAGTATTAACAAAAAAACCACTACTCCCAACCGAAGAAGAACAAAATAAGAATCCCAGAAGTCGAAGTGCAAAAATGAGAATTGCTGAAAAAATATAAACTACTAACCCCTCATAGACGTGAATCCAAAGATTATACTCAAAGAACCTTCTACTCGTTTCTTCTCCAAAAGAAAAAACGAGAAAGAAAAGGTCAAAATCGGATTTACCTCTACCTACATCTTCATCGTTTGTATCATATCCAGTCTCCTACTCTACTACGTCTGGATTACCAACGTCAATGCAACGAAAGGACACGATATCATGAAACTAGATGATATAACTAGGAGTCTCCAAGTAGAGTTCGAAAAACTCAACGTAAAAATTGCCGAACTCGAAAGTCTCGACAATATCATAGAAAGCTGAAATGCAGAAAATATGGAAGATGTGGAAGATCCTGACTATCTTGTGATACGAGAAGGAGTACAGTATGTGTATAATAATTAGAGATTTTCTAACTTTTTTTAAGTCTTAAGATATCTGCAAAAGGAATATATCTTGCAAACTCAAATCTCGGTTTCGGATGAAATAACTGCTCCTTAGAAACGAGTGAAAATCATGATTCACCAATAGCATCTTCGTAGTCTGAAGGAGAGTGTAATATAAGTTTTACTTTTATCCCAGCTCAGATAATCTCATGTGTAACCTCATCTCAATAACTAATATCCTTTAGCCCATTGACTTGTCTTTGCTTTTCTAAGGTATATTCTGGATTAAGAGTAACTACAAAATATTCTCCGTCTTGTTTAATAATTCTTGAAACTTCTGAAAAATGAAATCATAAATCTTCTAAATACATAATCATAAATTTTGAAACACAAAGTAAAAATTCACTATCTTTATAATCTATTCATAACTCAATATCGTTTTTCTTCACAGAAAAACGTTGGTCCTGAACTTGTTTAGGGAAAGGGAAAAGTTTATCTACTCAGTAAAGAGAAAAATCCGGAAGTATGTATGCTAATTCAGAAAGAAATGTTCAGGTTCAACATCCTATATCAAGTACATTTCATGCAACTCCTGAATATTGAGATGAGATTTCTCGCAAAAGATGTTCATTTACATCTACCTGAGTAGCCTTTCTTTGGCGACTACCTTCGTATTTTCACCAAGGAATTCTATGTTCGTTTCAGTACATAAGTATTGACTACTGGTTAATTAATTTAATTATATATAAATAGGTTGTTTTGTAAAATATTCTTGCTCTCACCCTGAATCTCCCTACAATCACTTTATATAACTTGATAAAGCCTCTCTTCTCTCAAAAGATTCTAAAATCAAGTTCAGAATGACATAACTTCATTCGTAGTTTATAATTCACTATTGATTTTGCCAGAAGCCCTCAAACGTCTTATCCAGAACATCTCTCTCTTGCCAGGAATAGGGGAAAATCGAGCAACAAAACTTGCATTTTTTTTGTTATCTGCAAACGAAAACTATCTCAAGGACTTCAGAAACAACATCGCAGATATAAAAGAAAATACGGACATCTGTAAGAACTGTGGAGCTATAACTGATAAATGAAAAATAGAATGTAGCACTTGTCTTGATAGAACAAGAAATCATACGAGTATCTGTATAGTAGAAGAATACCTCGATATGTTGACTATCGAGCAATCTGGTGGATATGGTGGTGTGTACCATATACTCTGAGGGGCTATTTCCCCTATAAATGGAGTCTTTGTGGGAGACCTCAATTTTTCGAAACTCTTTGAAAGAATACAAGAATCCGATTCAAAACTCGAACTCATCATCGCAACAAATCCAAATATAGAAGGAGAAGCCACTACAGCATTTCTCACTGAGGAGATAGAAAAACGCAAACTCAAACACAAGGTTACTATGACACGTTTGAGCCGTGGAATCAGTTCAGGATACATCGAGTATGCTGACAATCTCTCTCTGGTAAATGCCATTAAAGAACGTAAAGAAATATAAAACTATGAGTGAATTTGCCCCACCTCCCAGAAAAAAAAGAGTTACCAAAAGACAGCTCAAAAAGATCCAGCAAAACTACGCAAGAGCCCAAGAAATGGCTCAAGATTTTAGTGAACAAGAAGCTGAAGAAAAGGAGTGAGAGATAGAAAAACTCGAGGATAAGTTAGATGATGTATTTTAGAAGAAGAGAAGTATCAAACAAACAATAATCCCCCCAACTCCTATCATTTTTTTATTATCAATCGAATCTCCAAAAAATACTGCTGATAAAAGGGTTACCAAACCTATAGAACCAGCATTTGCAGCGTTGATATACCCAGGGTTAGGAGCCACGAGATACCCGTACACCATAGACTGTTGAAATACTATAAAAAACACAGCTATCAGAACAAGATGTATGACTTCATACTTACTCTGAGGAGTATACTTTCTTTTTTTAAGAAGTATCTCTCAAACTAGAAATAGAGTTACAAACCCAAGAAGATAGAGATTCATTAAACTTGCTGGAATCCCTTTCTGAGAAAGGTATGTCAAAACAAGAGCCAGGTTTCCCCATGCAAAAAACGTATATATGGTAGGAATAAGCCAAGAAGAGATGTTACTCTTTGTGAGAGACTTTTTCTCTAAAACGATAAGTGATGAAAAAAAGATAATCCCCACTATGAGTAAAATTTTGTACAATGAAAATTCTGCTTGAAGAAAAAACACAGAAAAGAGCGTGGTATAGATAACATAACTTTTTCCGATTATAAGAGGATATCCAGGGTTTGGGGCATTTTCTAATGCCTTCAAAGAAGCCATATTTGCAAACCAACTTAAGAATACGGCTGAAAAGAAGAGTATCACTATATCTCCTATTGGGAGTCTCAAAGAGATTCAAGAATACATGTTATAAAAAAGAAACGGAAGCAATGGAGATGCAAACATTGCAAGACTCTTAATTTTGAGTGGAGTTTTATATCTCTCTATACTTCTTAATGTGAGGTACAATCCAGTTGAGGAAACTATCAGTATACAAGAAACCAGTATCCAATTCATGGCTGTGAGATTATATTATATTCTCCCTTCTATAAATTCTTCTATCACTCCTGCTATCTTCGTTGGAGAATGACGTACGAGATCATTATCATTAACCAAGTTTCTCTCAAGAACTTTATATTTCTTTCACTCAAAGTTCATTTCTGGTTTGAGTTTCACTGGTTTTTTTCATTCTTTTTCCTTGTAAAGAGAAACGGCATTTTTATCGATATGGCCCGAATTTACAATAACATAGTCTACGACTTCTCCTGCATATTTCTCAATATTATCTATAAAATCTGGGAGCTCGTAAGTGGTAGTTTCTCCTCTATCTGCCATGATATTACAAACGTATATAATCTTTGCATCTGTCTGAGTGAGAGCCTCTTTCATTCATTTTGAGAGGAGGTTTGGAATGATACTTGTATAGAAATCTCCAGGTCCGAGGATGATATAGTCTGATTCTAAAATAGCTTTCTCTGCTCTTGGATTAAGACTTCATTCACCTCCAACAAGAAACGCTTCACTCACATTTTGGTCTGCGTTATGAGTTTTTTCTCCTGGATTGGTATCACTGACATCTATGTTTTTCTCTCCTATAACTTCTGTTCCATCTTCCATACGAACTCCTAGATGAACATTTTCTAGTGTCACAGGAATGACTTTTCCTTGAACATCAAACATCTTACAAGCCTGATCAAGTCCAGCCTCAAAACTTCCAGTAATATCACCTAGTGCTGTAAGAAGTATATTTCCTATCTTGTTTCCTCAGATAACCCCTTCTTCATCAAATTTATATTCAAAAAGTTGTCTCACCATTCCTGTATCCTTAGCAAGAGCTGCTATTCCCCTTCTGATATCTCCAGGAGGTAGAACTCCATACTCATCACGAATACGTCCTGTTGTTCCTCACGAATCTGTCATCGCAATGATTGCAGAAAGATGAAGACTCTCTTTCATCTTCAAATTCTTTAAACCATACAAAACATTAAAGGTTCCAGAACCTCACCCTATAACGGTGATATTTGTTTTATTTTTCATTTTTTTATCTTTTACTAAGCTTGTAGATTCTAACAAAAAGGACACCGAAAGCAATTATTATTGACAGTCCTCACAGAATTATTATATTCTATATATGTATATCTTCTATCTACTCAAAAATGGGAAATGTATTAGATTTTTCTAGTGGTAATGAATTAAAAAAGGGAGACACCTACACACCCCTCTCTCATGGGATCATATGAGATGCCCTTGTCTACCCATGAGAGGAAAGAGGGGAAAGTATTACAATACTAAAAATAAGAGATGGTTATATAGAAGTACAATTTCAATGATGAATCATAAGAACAACCAAAGAAGTAATATTTAACATATTATCCTGAAAGAAATATATTTCCCAAGAAGAAAGCCTTGCAGCCTAGCAGGGTCTTTTTTTGTTTGTAAATAAAAAGATTTCTTCTTACAAGAATATATATTCTTTATTTGACAAATACTATTTTTATGTGTTATAGTAAATATATATTCTATTTACTTATCTATTTTTTATGAATTCTGTTGAACAACTTATTACTATTGAAGAAATATCTGCTAACCAAATTTCTGGAACCGAAGAAGATTTTTGGAAAAAAGTTACCAGTATTCTTGGAGAAGAAATGATGTACTAAGCCTCTACTTTTGTAGAACTGCTTTTATTCTCCTCACTCCTCGGCTACTTGCCTGTTCTTTCTTGATTTTAAAAGCTCCCATATCTTTTGACGTTTCTACGTGTGGCCCTCCACAGAGCTCCGTAGAAAATATTTCATCATCACTTTTCATTGTGTAGACCTTTACAACGTCTGGGTATTTTTCCCAGAAACTTCCTACTACCCCGGCATCTATTGCAGATTGCTTTGGCATCTCTTCTACTCACACCTTCATTCCTGATTGTATCGCGTGGTTTACAAATACTTCTACTTCATCAAGTTGCTCTCTTGTAACTTTTTCTCCGTGAGAAAAATCAAAACGAAGTCTTTCTGCTGTGATATTGGATCCTTTTTGAAATACGTGATCTCCCAAAACTTTTCTAAGTCATGCAAGCAATAGGTGTGTTGCTGTGTGGAGTTCAGTTGTCGCAACAGAGTCGTCAGCTAGTCCTCACTTGAACTTTTGTTCCGCTCCTTTTCGAGAAAGGGCTTTATGTTCCTCAAATGCCTTCTCAAATCCTACTCTATCAACTGTAAGTCCTTGTTCTAGAGCGAGGTCCTCTGTAAGTTCTATCGGAAAACCGTATGTATCATAGAGTTTAAAAGCTTTCGTTCCAGCTACTTGGGTTATTCTCTTTCCACTTCTTTCAAATGCTATTTCAAATCCTTTCAAGAGTTTCTGGAATTCTTTAAGTCATTTTTCTAAAGTTGTAAGAAACTGTTTTTCTTCTGCCTCTATTTCCTTGAGTATAAAGTCTCTTTGTCATGCAAGTTCCGTATAATGGTCTTTATACTCTTCTATCACTTCCTTTGCCACTTCTACTGAAAGTCCTGACTCTATCCCGAGATCACGAGCAAAGCGAATAGCACGTCTGAGCATTCTACGAGTAAAATACCCTTGATCCTTGTTGCTTGGAACAGCTCCATCTCCTATGAGAAACGTTACTACTCTGAGGTGATCCATAATAACACGAAATGCTTTTGTTTCGGTCTCATCTGCTCCATATTTCTTCCCTGAGAATGTTTCTATTTGGTTTCTAATTCCATCAAATAGATCTCACTTGAAGACATCTGGTTCATCAGTTATCGCAACTGCAAGTCTCTCCAGTCCTCCTCAGAAATCTATATTTTTATTTTCGAGTTCTTCAAATCCATTTTCTGTTTTTTTATATTGCATGAAAACATTGTTTCCAAACTCAAGAAATCTCCCACAGTCACAAGCTGGATGACATGGTTGGTCTGACCATTCAGATTTCTCGTGAAATCCATGATGTTCTCCAAAATCCCAAAACATTTCCGAATCTGGTCCTCATGGTTCTCCTACAGGCATTTTTTCGGGAAGTCCAGCCCTACTCCACCAGTTTTCTCCTTCGTCGAAATAGAATATCCTTCCTCCTTGCATTCATTTTTCTTTTGCGTGTTCTACAGCTGGAGCTTCTACTCATTTTTCTGCAAAAAGCTTTTGCCACATTTTCACAGCCTCCTCATCTTTGGGAATTCACAGCTCAGTATTTCCTCTATAAACCGTGATATATAATTTCTCAGGGTTCAGTCCAAGTTCATTGACGTAAAAATCAAAAGCCCACTGTATCTGTTCTTCCTTGAAATAATCTCCGAGTGACCAGTTTCCCAGCATCTCAAAAAATGTCGTATGTCTATTATCTCCGACATCATCTATATCTGCAGCGCGAAAACACTTCTGAGAATCTACGATACGTGTTCCTAAAGGGTGTTTTTCTCCAAGTAGATACGGAACCATAGGTTGCATACCACTTCCTGTAAAGAGCGTTGTTGGATCATTTTCTGGAATAAGCGAAGCTGAAGGAACCCTTTTATGTCACTTTTCTTCAAAAAATTTGAGATATTTCTCACGAATTTGTTTGCTACTGAGTTTCATAATATTTTTCTGTTCAATGGTATATGATTGTCCCTTTATTATAGAGAAAATCTCTTTTTTTCAAGACAGAGTCTCATTTTTGCAAAAAACTGAGATATATGATATTTTTAAGAGGTATTATAAAAAAGAAAAATGTCCACTACAGATAAAAATCTCGATTGACTGCTAGAAAATACAGAAAAGAAAATACGTGAAGAGACTTTAAAAATTCTTGATGAGGCTAAGTCCGTCCTCAGAAAAATAGCAGAAATCGACTCCGAGAGTTCTAAGAGGTATATATTTGCTCTTTCAGAATACGAAGATCTCAGAAAGAATATCATAGAAAACTTTCTACAAGATCAGAAAATAACAGAAACGGAACTCACAGAGATAAGAAAAGATTTTGAAGGAAATTTTTACACTAAAGCTATAAATATAATAAAAGTATATAAGGAAAGAGGGAGTTTTTCTGCTATGTCTCGCAAAGAAAAAGAAGCTCTTTCAGATTCTTCTGATGAGTCTTTATTTTTCATAAAATCAAAACAAGACATACTTGATTTTTATGACACATTTCCAAAGCATAAGGAACCTAAAGAATTGACAAAACTTCATCCATCTCTTAAAACAGACAAAGAAGTTATACAGAAGATACTACTAGAGTCCGATCAACCATTTGATGAGAATATAGCAAAATATATTCCAAGAGAGTTCTTTCAAACAAAAGAAAATGTAGATTTTCTCATAAAAAACTCTAAGTTTCAAGAATCCCATATAAAAAACCTTTTTTTAACATCAATATTAAGAAAATGTAGAGATAATCTCCCTCTTATCAAAGAAATCATCAATGATAAGAATATATTTTCTAATAAAGAGGAGAGTATATATTTTATTCCCGTAAGTATTTCAAAAGATAGAGGAATTTTACTAGAGTTATGATATAATCAAAGTAATATTGAGACTCTCTTGAAATCACAAGGTGAAAATCAAGAGACAGCCAAGAGAGTTATATTTAAAATCCAGAAAAATCTTCCCTTAAATGAAAGAGAGTTATGAGTTCTCTCAACTTATATTGAGTTACATGGGACTAAAAAAATAGAGGGTGAATTGCTGATGCTCTTCTCTAAGAGGAACAATGCATCTCTATTTTTAGATCTTGAGGTTCTTCATGATGACCTAGATTTTATGAAGAAGCTCATAGAGAGAAATCCTGATTTTGGGTATCAGGAATATGTTTCTGTAGATGTTGCTGAAAATAAAGATTTTCAACAGAAAAGAAAGAGAGGATTAAGAAGGATTGAAAGAGAAGAAAGGGAAAAGCAGAAAGAAGGAAAAAGCGAAGAAAACAAGAAAGATATTTTCATTCCTGAAGAAGCAAAAGAAAGCAATAATATTATTTCTTCTCTCAATCTTACTTCTGAAGAAGCAAAAACACTCACTTCTGATGAACTCACTATCATACAAAACTCTCCCAAAGAAAAAGATAACTTCTTACGCTTCAAGGATACACTCAGAGACTTGAATATGGAAGATATATGGATGTATAGAAATAGTATCTTCAAAGTTATATGAGGAAGTAATACTCTTGGTTTTAGTACCAGTGATGGAGATTATTTATCCATAAATGAAATAAAAATATTTCTCGGAAGTGTTATTTATAGTATCAAAGATAAACTTGATAAAAGCGAGCAAGGTACCGTACAACAATTGAAATGAGGAAAACTCAGTTTTGAAGAAACAACAGCCATTATAAAACAAATCAATAGAGTGAGTCCGTTAATTGGGGAAAAAAACAATGGAAAACTCGTAAATGCGAGAAGTCGAATCTGAGGTTTTTTTCAGGAAAAATTTATAACTCTTGGAGGATCTATTCCTTTTAAAAAAGATGAATTCGAAGAATCTCTTAAAAAATAAAAAACTCCCTTTCGGGAGTTTTTTATTTTCTTTTACACTACAGCACTATCATCATCTTCAGATTCTCTAATAATAGAAGCTCTGATTATCTCATCTGATTTGTTCTTGAGCTTTGTAAGTATCACTCCTTGTGTGACTCTTGAAGTCGTCCTTACTCACTTGAGATTGATACGAATCGTTTGTCCTGATTTACTAATCAAGATAACATCACTTTCTTTTTTATCTTCTTCTGTAAGTATTTTTGCTGAAACGAGCCTCCCTGTTTTCTTCGTAACGGCCATAGCCTTAACCCCAGCTCCTCCTCTTTTTTGATTTCTATATTCTTCTATTTTCGTAATTTTCCCGAGCCCATTCTCCGTTGCTATAAATACAAATTTATTTTCTTCTCCAACTATTGCGACTTCTATAACTCTATCATCTCACTTGAGGTTGATTCCTCTTACCCCAGCAGCAGCTCTTCCCATTGGACGAACATCTGTTTCATTAAACTGAATAGCTTTTCCTTGACGGGTTGCGATAAATATATTGTCTTCTCAAGTAGTAGTTTTTACCCAGCTGAGTTCGTCTCCATCTCTCACTCCTACAACTTTGAGTCCATTTGCGCGGATGTTTTTTACTTGATCCATATCAAGTTTCTTCACCACTCAGCCTTTACTTACAAAGAAAAGAAATTTCTTCTCTTCCCTAGAAATATCAAGAATTGCAGCTATCTCTTCTCCTTTTTGGAGGTTAAGAAGATTCACAACTGGTTGTCATTTTGCTATCCTTGTTGTTTCTGGTATCTCATAAGCTGGGATAGTAAACACTCTCCCTTGGGTTGTAAAAAAGAGTAAATCGCTATGATTTTGTGTTGGGACTACAAGATATATCTCGTCATTCTCTTTCGTTGCTGTTGTGATTCATTTTCCTCCTCTTCTTTGAGTCCTAAAAGAACTTGCTTTAAGTCTCTTAATATAGCTATTTTTCGTATACACAATAACCACATCTTCGTTTGGAATCGTGTCTTTCGCGTTGAACTCTCCTACTTTCCCAGAATGAACCTGTGTTCTTCTCTCGTCTCCAAATGATGTTTTTACATCTGCAAGCTCTTCTCCGATAATAGCAACAATCCTCTCTGGTTTTGCCAAGATATCCTTGAGATCAGCAATGAGAAGAAGTTTATCTTTGAGTTCGTCTTCTATCTTTTGTCTTTCAAGTCCTGCAAGTTTCTGGAGTTTCATTTCGAGAATTGCGTCAGCCTGAATAACTGAGAAATCCCATTTCTTCATCAGATTCGTTCTCGCGTCGTCTTTGGTACTACTTGCCTTTATCGTTTTGATTATTTCATCAATATGATCAAGAGCCTTTTTGAGTCACTCAAGTATATGTGCTCTCGCTTCTGCTATCTGGAGTTCGTACTGAGTTCTTCTCGTTACTACTTCTTTTCTATGTACGATAAATTCCCAGAGAAGTTCTTTAAGATTAAACAACTTTGGTTGCGTTCCTCTTTCTCCCAAACCTATCATATTAAAACCAAAACTTGTTTGGAGTGGAGTCATCTTGTAGAGTTGGTTGAGTATTTTCTTTGGAAAGCTATCTTTTTTGAGTTCTACTACTACTCTCACACTGTCTTTGTTTGATTCATCTCTAATATCACTGATACCCACTATTTTTTTCTCACGAACGAGATCAGCCATCTTGAGAACCATATTTGCTTTATTGAGTCCGTATGGAATCTCTGAGATCAAGATAAACT
This sequence comes from Candidatus Altimarinota bacterium, assembly GCA_027066255.1. Classification (GTDB taxonomy): domain Bacteria; phylum Patescibacteriota; class Gracilibacteria; order BD1-5; family UBA6164; genus CALDZK01. The sequence goes on from JAMOOA010000034.1 coordinate 16,382, forward strand.
TTCTTCCCTTGTTGTTTTCTTCTATGCTCGCAATACCTCTCATGATAACCGAACCACGCCC
>JAMOOA010000035.1 GCA_027066255.1 Candidatus Altimarinota bacterium
AGGAAAAGCATCATTTCCATCAAGCACTCCATCATCATCCATATCATCATCGAGAGGATCATAACCAAGTGCTACTTCCTCACCGTCACTCAATCCATCTCCATCGGTATCAAATCATCGTGAATCTGTTCCAAGCTCCGATTCCTCGAGATCTGTAAGCCCATCATTATCATCATCTATATCTTCAGAATTATAGACTCCATCCATATCAGAATTGATGTCAGATATGACAGCTATACCAGCCTGCGCTATTTCTCATGTATGTTCTTCCCAATAATCTTCTGTGATATAACTCAGCATGTTAAATACTCCTACCGATCCAAACTTTGTATCCATCCAAATAGTGTCTTGTGTTGATTTTCCTGCAACAAAAAGAGGAGTATTGATAGAAATTTGAGCTCCATTATCATGAAAAAAATGTATATATCAAAAGAAGTCTTCTGATTCTGTATTGGTACTACGAGCATAAACTCTAAAGTCTCTCCCCACTTGAACGATAGGATAAGAAGTTTCTGAAATACTTTTATTGTCATCCGGACTTACATATAGATCTAGGTTAAGTCCTCAAAAAACAGATTTATATCCCAAACAAAAAAACACAAGAATGTAGATACATTTTCTTCCGAAAGGAGTTTGCATATTTATACCAAAACATTAACATTTAGAAATAGGTTTCTATAGTATATAAATATTCCTGTGTCAAAGAAGAGGTTTTGCTCAATTTAGAGAGGAAAATTAAGGCTAAGTTAATAGAAAATTGAAAAAAAGCGTTATAATACATATAATTAAATATTAATAAGATATGTCCTTAAGGTTACTAATTATCTTTTTCATTTGAACCATATTTCACATATGGTCTATGAACCTTAACGAAGTACTCAAGGTGGCTGATAGTTTTGCATACTTGCAAATGAGTCATTATCTAACGAACATCAGTATCGAATGACTTGGATCTGGATGGTTTGGTTTCTTCTACTCGCTCCCTATCGCCTTTATTGAATTATTTACAAAAGATGGATTTCTCGCTGGTCAGATAGTTAATATCTTCCTTTTCAATATATCAGCCTATACTCTTTATAAGATTTCCCAAAAATTCCTCTGAAAAGATTGGAGTCTTTGGGTGATTGCTCTCTTTTTTCTTTCTCCCACACTCCTCCATTTTAACATACATGTCCTCTCTGAAAATATATATATTCCTCTGTTTCTCATTCTCGTATATCAGCTTCTGGAGTATGTGAAATCCCCAAATATCTCACGAACCCTTTGTATTGGTGGAATTATAGGATGCCTGTATCTCACAAGGGCTGAGGCTTTTATATATATTCTCTCTATTTTTGGCATAGCGTTAACTCTCTTAGTTCAAAAAAAGCTCTCTGTACAGCAGTTTGTCTCCTACGGAGTAGTATTTCTCTTAGGTTTCTTTTTCTTTGTTAGTCCCTATCTCTACCATCTCCACAACCTCACAGGAGAATGGGGTCTCACCAACAAGGGAGCGAGTAATCTACGACAGGCAGAACTTAGAGGAATAGACAAGATGGATGATGCAGGTTTTGAACAAGCTGTTGCTGAACTAACTGATGACAAACATCACCTCATAGCAGGTTTTGCGGGAGGAATGAAATACGATACTCCTCAAATAAAATGAAGTCTTCCCTCCTTTGTCACCAAAGATCCTCTATCGTTTATACAAAGAGTGCTCAAAAATCAAAAAAAACTCCTTACAAGAAATCTCCCTGAGATATTTCTTGGAAAGGCTCCTTCTCTCTACTTCTCAAATGACTCTCGCTTTAAATGAAGCGTACTATTGCTTATATTTTCAAGCGTCCCTATACTCATTCTCCTCTATGGATTGTACAAAATATACAAAAAACAAAAAGACTTCTTTATTATATATATTTCCTTATTTACTCCTGCTCTTGTTTTCTTCACTCTCTTTTTTACCCTTAACAGATACTTTCTCGTATTTCTCCCACTCATGTTTATCGTATTTATGTACGGGGTACAAGAAATATCTCAAACCCTCAAGAAGAAAAAATCTATTCTCTCTGCTATATTAGTGTCTAATTTTATCCTCGTTCTCTTACTCTCAAACCTTGTCTACTATAACACAGAAAAAGAAAAAGATGACTACTATTCTCTTAAAAAAGAAGCTGGAATCTGGTTAAATCAGTACTTCCAAAAGAGAATATACTCTGAGTGTGCTATACTCTCTAGTTCTTTTGAGTCAGAGATATGTGAGAAAAAACTCCAAATCACTACTCAAAACATTATGGAACGATTTCCTATCGTAACATATTATTCTGGAAGTAAAAATAGATGGATTACTCCTTATGAAAAAGAGAATTCAAGTATTTTAGAGTACGCACAATATAACAATATAGACTTTTTGGTAGTGGACAGTATGGATTTTCTAACCTATAGACCTTTCTTAAATAATTATCTCAAAGAAACTCCTGAGTGAATGAAGCAGCTCAAAACCTTTTCAAATACAACAGGGCAAAAAGTAATTTTGTACCAATTCAAAAAGTAATATACTACTTCCATCTTTATTTATATAATCCAAAAATATGGTTCGCAAAATAATTTCTCTCTTATTGCTCTTAACTGTAAGTATGTCTTTTTCTTACAGCGTTTTTAGTGAGTTCTCTCTTGATAGTTATTATCAAACAGAACTCGAAACAGCAAGAGAGGGTATCTTGGATACTCCTAAAGGAGAAGAATACAAGAAACAAATAGACACTTTCTTTGAGAAACATGGAGACAATATTAAGGTTATGCAAAAACTTGATAAAAACCTCTGGGAAGCAGAAGATGCTATTTATTTTAAACCTGATAGCCTAGATAAGCAGGTAAGTGCTGTGATTATCTACCTTCGTGCAAATCTTAATATCATTCTCGAAGATATACGCAAAAAAGAAGAAAAAATCCTTGAAGAAAAACGCAAACAACGTATAGAAGAAGTACTCTGAAATACTCTTCCTAGAAGAGAAATTCAAAAAGCACAAAAGGAGATACTCAAGCTTCAAGAGCAAATGCTAGAACATGGGAGTAGTATCCTAACAGATATGGTATGAGATTTTGAGAAATACACCAAAGTACAAGAAAATGGCGACTTTTCTCTTCGTATGAAACAAAATTACAATTCTCCATTTTTTGGTCCAGGAGTAGATACACTTCTGTCTATAGATATAAATGATTATGAATCAAAAACAAATGTTTTTGATAGCCAACTCAATGGAACCATTGTTGGAAACTTTTCTACGAATTCTGACGATAAAAACAGTGTACAGGGAGAGATAGAGACCTATTTTGATGTCATACAAAAAGACGGAGTGATGTATCTCTACATCAATGAAACAAAGATAGATATCAAAGGAACCTCTATAAATGAAATAGATGAAGTAAAGGCCTATATAGAAGCAATAAATAATTTTTCAAAACAAGGAAAATATGTACGTATCGGAGACGATGCTACTGCGGAATTATTCACAAGAATCCAGAGTCTTCAGCCAGACAAGCTTTTTGGTTCTATAAAAGTGGCAACTGATGCTCCATTCTTTGAGGCATATAAAAAACAGGGAGATATATATACTCTCAAACCCACTCAACATCTCTGTGATACCTTCAAGGATATAGCTAATAAGTTCGATCCTT
>JAMOOA010000036.1 GCA_027066255.1 Candidatus Altimarinota bacterium
GTATCTTACAAAAAAGATATAGATATATTTGGTAACGAGTATAACACAAAAAACTCACTCAAAAAAACGAAAAAGTAACCTCGCGTTACAAAAAATAAAAATAAAAAAGCATGGTGAATAGCTTTTAAATCATCACCCAAGGGAGGTTAGATTCTAGAAAAACAAGGAGTTCTTTTGAATCTTTTTGTCTTTCACTGAAAAACAAGGATTAGTTCTTCAAACCAATCCCTTCTCCCTCGGATAAATATAAAAAACATTAAAAATTTCGAGAAGTGAGACTGGATACACAACGAGACTGAGTCAATATTACCCAATATACTCAGTCTTTTTTAATGCTTGAAATTTTCGACATAACCCCTACAATAAACTCAATAACTTCTTTTTCAAACTCATGCAACAACAAATCCAACAACTCAAAAAAATCCTAGAAACATCCCAAAAAATCCTTCTTATCAACCATATACGCATGGACTGAGACGCTTGGGGGTCTCTGTGAGGTCTCTATCTCGTACTCAAGAACATGAACAAAGAGATTCGCACTATCAATGACGGAAATGTTCCGGAACCTCTTGATTTTCTTTGACATAGCGACATTGTCGAATCAAACCTCAATGTAGAAGAGTTTAATCCAGATATCATCATCAGTCTGGATGCTGCTGGTCTGGATAGACTTGGAGAAAGCTATATCAAGTGGAAACATATATTCAAAGAAAAAGAGCTCGTAGTAATAGACCACCACATCTCAAATCCTGGTTTTGGAGATATAAACATCATCGATACAGAGTCGAGTTCTGTGTGCCAGATTCTTACTCATATGCTCGTAGAGATGTGACTTAGTGAGTATATCTCACCAGAAGCTGCGACGTTTTTCTATACGGGGATTCAAACAGATACAAATATGTATGCAACCAGTAATACAACCCCCGCAACTCTCAGGGCTGGAGCGATACTCCTAGAGCTTTGAGCTGATTTCAAACTCCCTATCGAGAAATGTTTCAGACAAAAGTCTCCTGAACAAATAGAAGCCTGGAGAATTGCTTATAAAAATACTGTTATTTCTGAGGATGGAAATACGAGTTACTGTCTCATTTGAAAGGAAGACTTAGAATGAACTTCTCTCACCCTCAAAACACTCTCTGAGTACCTCAAAGGGTTTATAAATGAAACACTTATCAATATAGCAGGAGTAAAAATAGCTTTTCTCCTCTACACTCTCGACTCATGAGAGACAAAAGCTTCTATGAGATGTATCGAAGGATATGACGTCAATGCTATCTGTCAGAAGTTTGGATGAGGAGGACATGTTCAAGCTGCTGGATTCCAGAGCAATGAATCACTTGAAAAAGTGAAAGAAATGTTGTTGAAAAAATAACTAAAATTATATCGTGATTTCTAGAAAGATTTCTAATCTAGGGAAAATCAAAACCCTTCTCATTGATTTTCTTGTTCAATATTATATAAATGTAGGTATGTATATTACAAACACTTTTTAGCATGAATTTAAGCAAGAAAGCTCTCTGACTCAGTATTCTTGCATCTCTTTCATTATGAGCAGCTACTCCTTCTTCTGCATCAAGGGGAGTTGAAGACTTAAATACTCGAGACAAAAAATATCCCTCTTGTTCAATTATGAACCTCTATATAAACGCTATAGATAAGATAATAAAAAGAAAGTGTGGAAAATTTAAGTAAAAAACAAGGTTGATAATTGAAATTATATATTTTTCTATATAATAACACCCTAAATTATTTGAACAAAATATGTACACAGAAATTCTCGATAAAGTTATCGATACATGACTCAAAAATATAGACTCTTTGACAAAAGAGTCTTTTCACAAAATCAAAAACGAAATATACAAAAAACATGATGTCCCAAAACCCTTTCCTTCTATACGTATACTTGAGAGGTACAACCAACGTATAGATTCTAGAGAACTTGAGGAGAACGATACTTTTAAACGCATCCTAAGAAAGAGATGAGTGAGAAGTCTCTCTGGAGTAACGGTTGTGAGTCTCCTGACAAAGTTTTTTTGATGTCCTGGAAAGTGCGTGTATTGTCCGACTTTTGAATGACTCCCAAAAAGTTATATCCCTCATGAACCTGCTGTCATGAGAGCTGAACTCAACAAGTTTGACCCCATTCTTCAAATACACAATAGACTCAGAGGACTCGAAGTAACAGGGCACAAAATAGAAAAGAATGATGTCCGTATCATTGGAGGAACGTGGAGTTTCTATCCGAAAGAATATCAGGAGAAATTTATCAAATGAATCTATGACGCGTTCAATAGTTACGATGAGATGAAAGAACACATAGAAGAAACAGATCTGAGTCAAGATAGGTTTGCCAGTTTTAAAATACGTGAATGATACAAAATTCATGAATCAAAAACACTAAAAGAAGCAAAAAAGAGAAACGAAACAGCCAGATGTAGAGTTATAGGTATAGCGATAGAAACGCGTCCAGACTGGATTACTCCTGAAGAAATAGTCAGGCTCAGAGATTATTGAGTTACGAGAGTCGAAATAGGATATCAAACAACCGATGATGCCATAAATGAGCTCAATAAACGTGGACATGGAAATAGAGAAAGTACGGCAGCTACCAAGATGCTCAAAGATGCAGGGTTTAAAATAGTAGCCCATATGATGCCTGATCTTCTGGGAAGCACTCCTGAGAAAGATAGAAAGAGTATGGAAGAATGTTTTGAAAACCAGCTCTTTCGTCCAGATGAACTCAAGATATATCCGATGATGGTTACCGACAAAGCCGAACTTACTGATATATGGAAAAACGGAGGATTTACAGCTTATGATGATGAAACACTTATCGACCTCATGTGTGATCTCGAACTTCTTGTTCCAAAATACGTCCGTATCAATAGAACTTATAGAGATATACCAGCCAGTGAAATACTACACGGATCTACTCTCTCCAACCTCAGACAAATAGTGGAGAAAAGAATAGAAGAAAGCTGAAAAAGTATTGTAGATATTCGTTCTAGAGAGATAAAAGACAAAGATAACGATTCTTCGAAAGCTGTTCTCAAAACTCTTAAGTATGAGGCAAGTGATGGAATAGAGTACCTCTTAACATATGAAGATCCAGAGGATAAAACTATTTTTTCTCTTCTTCGCTTACGTATACCGAGTAGTATCACACACCCTGAAAGGCCTCAAACTTTTGAGATGACTACAGATGACGCAAAATCCCAAGTAGAAAATAAAGATCCAAATAGAATTCTTTTTCCAAGTATGACAGACTATATCCCTGAACTTAAGTGAGCTGCCATCATCAGAGAAGTACACACTTTCTGAGATCAACTCTCTATTTGAGAAAAAGGAGCACAGTTTGGTCAGCATATAGGTTTTGGAAAGAGACTCATGATTGAGGCTGAAAGAATTATCTCTCAAAAATACAAAATCAAGAAAGTTGCTGTTATCGCAGGAGTCTGAGTACAGCAATACTACACAAAAAGATGATACCATCTTGAAGGAACCTATATGATAAAAGAATTATGATAAAAACTTATCTATGAGTCTTGGAAAAACCGTCTTTTTTCTTACACTATTCATAGATTTTTTACTACCTATTTCATTCACATCTATGAGACAAGTTGTACGTGCACTCCT
>JAMOOA010000037.1 GCA_027066255.1 Candidatus Altimarinota bacterium
TTAAACGCTCCCTTGGAAAGCATATGCACCTCATCGATGATATAAATTTTGTATCTTGTCTTTGTTGGCTGAAATTGTGCCTTTTCGATAATCTCGCGAATATTGTCCACTCCTGTATGACTCGCTGCATCTATCTCGATAACATCTATAAGTTTATTGTCTGCAAATGCTGTACACACCTCACACTTCAGGCAAGGATTTCCTTTTTCCAGATTCGTACAATTCACAGCCTTTGCAAAGATACGTGCTGTACTCGTTTTTCCTGTTCCTCTTGGACCAGTGAATAAATACGCTCCAACCGTTTTATCAGTTTCGATAGCTTTTTGAAGAGTATTTTTAATAAAACCCTGTCATACCAGGTTCTTAAAGTCTTGAGGTCTGTATTTGAGATAGAGGGACATGGTTTTATTTATTTAATCTACAAAAATAATATACGCTTTCTTCTTTTCATTGAGCTATAATTCTGTGCCCTAAATCTGAAGGATTATATATTATATCATCCTTTTTGTATTCAAACTTTGTTCCATCTTTATACTCTACTACTCAACTTCACTGAATTACTATCCAAAATTCATCTACCCCCGCATGTTTGTGCCAATCAAATTCAAATCCAGGGCTCAAAAATCATTTTGTTACAGCTTCTAATTGTGATGAGATACTATCTTCATGATTCAATAATACCTGTCTTGATCCACTTCCATCATGGGCTCATTCTATCTGTATATCTTGTATATTTTTTATAAATGGTTTCATTTTTATTTCTTATTAGTAATTACTTCTAAAATTTCTATATTCTTGGTGTTTGTATTTGAGATAGAGGGGTAAATCAAAAAATTAATTAAGCGTTATGTTCTTATCTGTAGGTGTGAATAATGATTTAAGTGATTCTACTAATTCCACTACTCGTAAAGTAATATCGACAGAATCATCATATGTTCCATGCGTAGAAAAGCCTGAGTTCTTTATAGCTCTTAGTTGTTTTTTCTCAAACTCTTCATAAATCTCAGATGAGTCAGAATTTACAAGTCAATCTATACCTTCTTTTGCGATAAATACTCAAGCGAGTGTGGGCAATGAACAAGCTATTAGTACATAGAGGGGTGACATGTCTTTAAATACTTCAGGACTAAATAAAGCACACAAAGCGGGAAGAAAAATAAGGCTTGATCAAGAAAGTATAACCAGAGATTCCTGTTTGATATTTGTGCGTATTTCTCTTGTTTTTTTCTCGTAATCTTTGCTGTTTTTTGCTAAAATAGAAAGCAGTTCTATAGCTTCATCTATTAAAGCTTCATCTACCTCTTGATTCTTTTCTAGTAATTTTTCTTGTCATTTTACCTCTATGGTATCCATCTTATTTGTCATTATTTCATAATCTTATTATCATCTATATCTTTGAGAATCTCCTGGACAATAGTTTTGTCATGCCAATCAACATGTCACTGATTACTGACACGGATGTGTTCATCTCACTTCCCTGACACAAGAACTATGTCTCACTTCTTTGCCATAACGAGTGCTGTCCTGATAGCTTCTTTCCTGTCGATAATAATCCAAAAGTCTTCTCATTGTTTTCTCTCTACTCCTGGGAGTATATCTTTGATAATCTGTTCTGGTTTCTCGCTATAATCATCATCTTGCGTAAGAATTACCACATCTGAGAGACGGGATATCACTTCTCCCATAACAGGTCTATTGGTTTTATCTCTGTCTCAACAAGCTCCAAAAACAGTGATAACACGCTTAACTCATTCTATATCTTTAAGTGTAGAGATAGCTTTTTCAAGAGCGTCAGGAGTATGTGCATAGTCTATAAAAACACTATATCCGTCTTTGGACTTTACTTCATCCATTCTCCCTGGAACTGTTTCTATTTGCGCGATAACTTTCTCTATTTCCTGAGGCTTCATACCAAACGATACAAAGACTCAGATAGCTCCAAGAAGATTGTATACATTGAAATCTCCTCTTAATGGACTTTTAACATTGATAGTCCCTCCTGGTATATCGAGAGTGAATTGAGTATAGTCTTTTTTAGCTTGGATATCTTGTGGGTGAAGATTTGCCTCATGGGTCATTCCATATGTATAGAGCGAATCAAAGGTTTCTCCAAGAAAGAGTTCGTTGTATTCGCTATCCAGGTTGATAACAGCTGTTTTCTTTACTCCGTCTTTTCTCTCATTTATGATAAGGTTTTTAAAGAGTTTGAGTTTTGTTCCAACGTAGTCTTTCATCGTTCCATGAAGATCAAGATGTTCTGGAGTGATATTAGTAAGAACCGCAATATCGTACTGGATACCCCAGACTCTATGCATCTTGATACCATGACTTGCTGTTTCAATAATGGCTATTTCACATCCTTGTTTCTTTGCTTCGGCAAGAAGCTTTTGTAGCATAAAAACATCAGGAGAAGTCATCTTACTACTATTTATATATTCATCGTCTCCAAGTATAATATTGACAGTAGAAAACATGAATACCTTCTTCCCACTTGCCCTCAGTCATTTTGCGATGATATTACAGGTAGTAGTCTTCCCATTGGTTCATGTCACTCCTACAATCGTCATCCCTTTGGAAGGAAAACGATACAATGCATTTGCAGCAATCGCACGCAAAAAATGGTAAAATAAACGAAATGGATTATCAAGAGGAATAAGTCTTTTGAGTTTCTGAAGCATAGAAATATACAAAAAAATAATAGCTACACATATGGTAGCTATTATAGAATAAAACTCTATTTATTCAAATGTGATTTTTGGTTTATTTTCAGTTATCCTCTGTTTTTTGTTGAAGTCTCTGGTCGATTCTTTCTTGTACTCCTGATAGAAGAACTCGTATTGAATGTTTGAGTCTTGAGGGGGAGAAGCTATGGTGTTCTTCTCAATCAGAATAAAGTATTATTGGAGCATTTCAAACCCTTCTTTCTCTAAAGAGATAGAAAGAATCATTATCTCTCGGAAGTACTCTTTTAATAATAGATCCATCTTTTAGTCTTAATGCTTTTCCTTCTGTATCCTCAAAATAGTCCCCTTTAAACGTATACTGTTTTCAGTATATATTTATATCCTCATATCAAGATAGAGAATTTAGTTTATTAGAGCTTTGAGAAGGAAAGTTTATTGACATAAAATATATCTGATACCTATTAAAATATAAGTCTATGATACTAACGAATAACTAGGAGTCAATTTTTCTATTCTTCCTATTTAAACTCTATACTCCCTCCCACTTCTACAAAATCCTTTATAGCTGTTGTTATCCTCTTGTAGTCTGTTTTACTTATTTCAGAAGTATAGTTTGCAAGCACATGCTTGTATATAGCTGTGAGTTCTTTGGGTTGGAAGTCTTGCTTTTTATTTTTATCAGTTATGAGTTTTACTATCTTTATGAGGTTTTTAGACTTGGTTGAAAACTTCTTTGTTCCATTTGGAGTGAACTCTACCATCGCGATTTCAGATATATCTACATCTTCTATTTTTTTATTTATTTCTCACTTCTTCTTTTTCGTAGTTTTTGTTGCAAGATTCTCAAGTCTAAATTCTCATTTGAGGTTATTTCCATATTTTTTTGAGTACATCATTGAAACAGCTATCATCATCGCCCCAACAGCCATGAGAGCAGCAACT
>JAMOOA010000038.1 GCA_027066255.1 Candidatus Altimarinota bacterium
TACTATTTCTCTGCATGATGTTATTTTTTTTGCTAAGTCATCTAATCACTGCTCATCTCCAATAATTTGTATTTTTTTTCCTGTTTGTTCCCAGTTATACTTTTGCCTCTTTGTTTGAATGAGTGAATGAAACTCGAGTTCTTCAAAAAATGCTTCCACTTCTGTATTTACAACCCCTTCAGGATGAAATACATAATTCTCTATATGAAAATCTTTCAAATCCATAGAGCAGTCAAGTGTTGCAAGTCTCTTTGAGAGAAAGGCATTTTCTTTCCCATCTCTGAGTTTCTCAAAAGTCTTCCCACGAAAGAGTTTCTGAACCTCGTCAGAAAAAGTAATAGGTTCTAAGTCTCCAGCGACAACTTTATCTATCACCTCGTATATCTCCTCTACTGTTCCAAACTCATTGATGAGAACGCTTACTTTTTTTGGTCCTATTCCAGAAACTCCAGGGATATTATCCGACTTATCTCCACAAATAGAGAGATAGTCTGTAACATACGGAGCATCAATTCAAAACTTCTCTCGAGTTTCTGCTGGTCCTGATATCTTTTTCTTTTGAGTATCGTATATTTTGACTTGTTCACTCACCAGTGCATAGAGATCTTTATCTCCTGAGAGGATATATATCTCGTTATTACTTTCTGCCTCCAATTTCTTTGCCAGTGTTCCTATGACATCATCAGCTTCATATCCAGGTATTTCGATAATATCGATATTCATCTTTCCTATCATTCGCTCTATATCCCCTATTTGCTCCCTCAAACTATCAGGCATACGTTCACGGGTAGCTTTATATTCAGGATATATGTCATGACGAAAGTTATTCCCTTTTGCGTCTTTTACAAAAACAATCATGTCTGGTTTTTCTTTTACCAGTTGTCCAGTAAAGAACTTTGCCATACCAAAAGTTGCATTTACAACTCTCCCTTCTTTTGTACTAAATTCTGGAAGAGCAAAGAACATACGGTAGATAAATGAGTTTCCGTCTATGAGGTAGATTTTTTTTTGCATGAAAAATTATATATACTATAAATAATAGTTTTAGTATATTGTTTTCGTACTCTTTTCAAAAATATATCTAAGTCTTTCAAATAATTCACCTCTTCCTTAGGTGCATTGAAAGATTATTAGCATATCATTTATATCATGTCTTAATAGGTAAAAATCAAGCAACTGTATCTAAAACGGATACTGAAACATCATTTATTTTATGACCAACATCAACTGCAAGTGTAAAGGATTTCTGAGTAAATGGATGTAATAATCATTTCGCATGAGATACTGTTTTCCCATTACATATATTATCATCTACGATAATGATATTTTCTGACTTAAGGTCAGCTTCATTCAATGTATGTGGTTCTCCTCACCTAGTATTATAAGATGGTTGTACCATAAAATCTATAAAAATATCTTTGCCTATATACTGATCTATCCTCGAGAATAACAATTTTAAGATATAAGGTATCTCTATACCTCCGTACATTAATCCTAAGATCTGAATATCCTCTAATCTTTCTAGCTCTTGTTCATTAGAAGTTATAAAGTTTAAAGACGAATATAATGTCCTCAAAGGGTTATCAGCTTCTCTTGAAACCCTTAATGTATTTAATAGGAATCTTGAAATAAACTTCTTCCCATTTCCGAACTTCCCCATGACTTTATTATAAAGAGAGAGGATATTTTCATTAAACTCTTCTACATCAAAATCAAATGATTGAATTTCTCTGTCTTGATTTTCTCAAAATACAACATCAAAGTATATACTTAGAGTGTCAAAAATACTTTTATCTAATTCTTCAGAATTTTCTCTAGACAATAGAGGAGTATCCAGAAATCAGCATCTAATTATTTGATTATCAAAGTCTCCTTTATTATTAAAGTTATTTCTACGCATAGTTCTAGAGAAGTTTTCTGGGTCCTGAAAAATAAGGCTTTGACCTTTAATAAAAAGTAATATATTTCGATAATGATCCAGTAGAAACAAGAAACTCTTCTTTTCTAAATCCGAGAGATCTGAAAGTCTTCTTCCTGAGAAATCTCATAAAAGGTCTCTTATTTCATTCCAGTATTTTAATACGTTACCAAAATATTCATCCGAATTTATACTATACATCTCTATATTGCTTATAGCATGAAGCGTATCTTGCTTATCTTTTCTTTTTTTCCTAGAAACACTCAGTCATTCCATATTGAAATAGTATTCCCTTCATCGAGAAGAAACCTTGCTCCCCTTAATCCTATTTCTTGAATTATCTAACAGAAATTTTCTAAGTTTATTTCATAAGTCCTTTATTTCATACTTATGGAAGACAATCTCACCATACATTCAGAAAAAGTTTCATATATCAATTCCTCTACTTTTAAGTATCTTAGCAATCTCTACGCTTCTACTTTCTAATAACGGGACAATCCCCGTATCTATATCAGATATGTCCATATCTGCTCATTCAAGTGCATCAAATAACTTAGATTGAATAGCTTTTATCTTATACAAGAAACTTCTAGAAACTAAAAATGCTTGAGAAGAAAAAGAGACCATTCCTTTCTTAAAACCAGCCCCCAACTCGCCTCTTAATTCTTCTAAGAACCTACAGAACATATCTCAAGGTAAATTTATACTATCTGGGATTGGTGTGATACCATCTTTTCTTAACAGAATATGGGTGATTTTTCTATCTCATGTATTTATCAAAACTTCCAAGACATCAGGATTTTGTAGTAACTTCTCTCTGAGAGATTTCTTAATTAAATCATGATATTCCTGACCTCCTATAGTATATTTTAAACCTTTAAAGATTGTTATATCTCAATTATTTAGTACTGTCTTTTTTGATATCACTTTTGCACTTATTCATGAGATCCCTTCTATATGGGTTCTTTGTTCACTTCATTCAGGATATCTTAAAGACTGGATAAAAGATTCTGAGGATCTAAAAAACCTACCCTCAAAAATAAAAGGAGTATCAAATAGATTTGATAAAACTCTTTCATCAAAAGAATCTGAGTTAAATCCAATATTTATATTCCCCATTTGTATCAAAAAAGCAAAATAATAATATTCATTATACTAATAATAATATAGTATGTCAAGTTTTATGCATTACTTCCTACTTCTTCCCCTCATACAAATCCACGTTCATTCCAAACTTCTCTTTCATATCTTCCATCACCACTCAGAGGTTAAAGAAATGATTTTGCGAACCATGATGTTGTACACAATACGAAGCAAGAATCGTTCCTATTTGAGCACTGGTTTTCCAACCATACCCGAGCTTGAGTCACTTTATCAGTCCAGCACGGAAGGCGTCTCCTGCTCCAGTTGTATCAACGACTTCAGAAACTTCTATAGCTGAGATATGAATGATTGATTCTGTATCTATTATCTGACATCCTTCTTCTCCTTGAGTCACAATAATTTTATTGAACTTTGTTTTGAGTTCTTCTCCTGTCATCTCAAGTTTCTCTTGTAGCTCTTTGTATTCATATTGATTG
>JAMOOA010000039.1 GCA_027066255.1 Candidatus Altimarinota bacterium
ATATCATACAAACTCATACCTGAATGAGATTTGATTCAAAGAATCCGATGGAAGCTATTCCTGAGTACATAGATTGGCTCCTAGAAAAAGGACAGGATCCTCAGAAAAAAATAGGAATTCCCAGCGATGGATTGAATGCAGAAACTGCATGAAAAATCGCTACAAAATTCCACGACAAGCTCTGAAAACTCAGTTTCGGGATAGGAACAAACTTGACCAATAACACTAAATGAACATGGCCGAGAGATGCTGAACCGCACGGACCATTTGGATCATTCTCCGTTGTTATCAAACCAAGCGAAGTTCAAAGACCTGACGGAACATGGGTAAGTACAGTAAAACTCTCTGATAATCCTGAAAAAGCTGTATGAAGTCCTGAGAGAATAAAACTCTTCAAAGAAATATTTTGAACGGAGTGAGTAGCAAGTCAGAAAGTGAGCGTTTAGTACAAGTTCTTTAACATTTAAAGTTATTATGGAAACAACAAACACTGAAACTCCTCGTCCACAAAGTTCCGAAAAAGAAACTGTTACACTAGAACAAGTAAAGGACATGATACAAGAATTATTAACTCTACAAGGTGAAAATACTCTTACAAAAAGATATCAATCACTCTCAATAGATGTTCCATGAATCTGCCCAAACGCTTGTAAATACTGTGTTTCTGCCATGCACAGCGAAGATCTATGAGAAACAGTAAATGGGAAGAAGAGTTATGAGAAATTTAGGCAGTCTTATATCGACAGGATGTCCTGGGTAAAAGATGAATGAACAGACACTCTTATGCTCACAGGATGACTCTCTGATCCTATCGTAAACAGTAGTTTTCTTAAATTTATTGGAAGTGTAAATAAGGAACTTTGAGACAAAGCCTTTAAAAAGGTAGAGATACAAACATCCGGAATCCTTATAGATGACGAGAAACTCCAACTCCTAGAAGATATATGAGTCAAAACTATAGCTTTCTCCCTCTCTAGTCTCGATAACGAGGAAAATAGTGAGATATCCTGAATAAAGAAAAACATTCGCTTTGATATCAATACTCTCTGTAGAAAAATAAAAGATAAAGGCTTTAACCTCAGACTCTGTTTTAATCTAAGTGATAGTTATGATAAATTCTTTGGAGATGGAAGTGAAAAAGAAATTCTTAATTTCTTTGAGAATTGTGAGGCTATGTGAGCAGACCAGATAACATTTCGAGAACTCTATATGAGTGGAGAATCAGTGATCGATAAGTGGATAAAAGGTCATGAATTTGATAAAAGTCTTTTAAAAAAGATTCAACAATACATAAAAACTCATGGGAAAACAATTACCAAACTCCCTTTTTGACAACTCCTTTACTCCATAAATAACAAAATTTCTACCGTTATTGATGATGATTGCATGGACACAAAAAATATCTCTGGGACACAAAAATTCTCCATTATTAGACCAAACGGAAAGCTCTATTCTCACTGGGATGATGAGTGAACACTTATCTTCTAATCTTCTCTCTATGAATACTCATATAAGTAATACTCCTGACTTCTCCCCTCTAAAAGGCATAACCTACAGGCTCTGAGAAATAGTGAGAAAAAACATGTTCTGAGACCTCCAAATAGAAGAAAAATCTGGAGCTGAGCTCGTAACATGGATCGATAGAAAAATCGAGCAAGAAGCAAAAAAGCTCATTACTCAAGAATTTTGAAAAGTAGACTTCCTTTGAGAAGAGTTTGGAAATGAAGAAAACGGAAGTGAGATACGATTTATTATAGACCCCCTTGATGGAACGGAGAGTTTCATTAACCGAGAATTTAACACAACTATTAGCATCTGAGTAGAAGTATCTGGAGTCCTCCAATATGGAATCGTCTATGATTTTATGAAAGACATACTCTATGAGTGAGGCTCTGAGAGTTCTCTGTATTTTCAAGATACTCAGATACCTCTTCTCACTGAGAGATATTCTAAACAAACACGAATTCTCATAAGTGGCGTCTGAGAAGAAGTCTCAAAGCTCAAAGAAAAACTCAGAGAACAAAAAAATATCAAGATAACTCAGATGTACTGATCGGTAGCGCTCCAAGCAACCCAAACAGCCTCAGGAAACTATGATGCCTACATCAGATCCTGAAAAATAAAGCCATGGGACATAGCTGGAGCAGCATCCTTCGCTCACTGAGTTCCTGATACTCAAATCCTCTCAAGGAGAGGTCAAGTATTCGACCATAGAACTCCTGAACAGTGAGTTATCATTGTGAAGAACACTCTCGCTGATGAGCTCCTAAATATCATTATATAAAATTTTATACCTATAAATACACCTATTATGACAACTCTAAAAATGCCCTCTAGAGATCTAGATTATGAAAAAGTAGCTCAAGACCTATCTCAATGGATCTGAAAAAAGACTCTTGATAAATGAATAGTCATGTGAATCTCTGGTGGAGTTGATTCTGCTGTAGTCTCTACCCTCTCTGCTATGAGTTGAAAAGCTCTCACAGCACTCGAACTTCCTATCCATCAAAGAAATGATGAAGTAGACAGGGCTAGCGAACATATCGATTGGCTCATGGAAAACTTCTCGAATGTAACGAGGCAGATATTGGACCTCTCTCAAATATATGATGCCATGAAAGACCTTCAGCATCCATGAAACTCCCCTGAAAGCGAATACTTATCTGACGTAAATCTCAGATCAAGGCTCAGAGCAACTCAACTATACACGACGGCAAATAGAATTGATGCGATGGTAATGGGGACAGGAAACAAGGTAGAAGACTACGGAATAGGTTTCTTTACCAAGTTTGGTGATGGAGCTGTTGACCTCAGTCCTATCTGAGAGCTCTATAAATCTGAGGTTTATAATCTCGGAAAGATGCTCTGAATATCACCAGATATACTCTGAGCAAGACCAACTGATGGACTCCATCCAGATGGAGCAACGGACGAAGATCAAATCGGGTGTACCTATGATGAGCTCGAATGGGCAATGATACAATATGATGCAGGAAAAAGACTCTGAGATTTCAAAGGAAGGAGTCATGAAGTGATGGACATATACACAGGAAGACATGAAGGAAATGCTCACAAGATGCAGATGCCTCCAGTATTTTCACTTGATATAAGGTAAATATCTATTTTCTAAAAGAGAAATTATGACACCATTAAACAACATCATTCATTACGAAGACTTCAAATACAAGGAGAGTCATGAACTCAGGGGTTTTCTCAAAAGTAGAGAAATTAGAGAACTTCAAGAGAAAGTAAATAGAGACATGATTCTTGTACTCTGAGGAGATGGAACTATGCTCTCAGCTGTGAAAAAATATCATGGTACATGACTCCCCCTATTAGGAATAAATTTCTGACATAAAGGTTTTCTTCTTAACGAAAGAAGTGTTGTCAGTGAAGATGAGTTTGTAGAAAAATCATACCCTCTCCTCGAGTGTTCTCTCAAAGTATGAGAATCCGAAGTAGAAAAATTTATAGCTCTCAATGAAATAGATATCAGG
>JAMOOA010000040.1 GCA_027066255.1 Candidatus Altimarinota bacterium
GATATGATTTCCCTTTGTAAAAGTCTTTGATATCTATCTTTCTATTTTTAGAAGCTTCTTTGTAGATATCTATCATAGATAGTCTCCCTGCGATATGTTGCCAGTTGATGTTTTCTACACTGATAAGGTCAATAGCTGATTTTATCATCATATTGGTGATGTCACTGGTTTTCATACCATCAACAATATATTTCCTCAAACTCTCTTCGAGTTCTTCAAACTTACACACTCTCGCAAGTCCATAGGAGATTCTCTTATATGTTTCTTTGATTTTCTCTCTACTAAATGTCTGTTTTTTTCCATTAGATTTAATAATTTTGAGTTTATTTTTTTCTATTTTCTTTTCTACCTCTTCTCTCTCTTTCTCTCTGAGCTTGATTCTATTATTTCTGTAAATAATAAACTGTTTTGCTATAGCAAAATGCCCTGTTTCCATAAGGGTTTGCTCTACTACATCCTGAATCTCTTCTATAGAAATAGTTTTTTCACCTTCTCCTTCAAGTACTACAGAAACAAGCCTATCTACAACGCTTTCGGTGATTTCATCAATAAAAGTGAGATCATTATGATTACATGATTCTGCTGCTTTTTCGATGACTCTTTCTATTCTTGAGGTATCAAATGGTACCAAGTCACCTTCTCTGGTTACAATCACTTTGATTACGGTTTGCTTCTGTTTCATAGGACAAATATAGAGTTAGAAAAATATCGAAAACATAAGAAGAAATGTACCAGAAAAAAAAGATATTGCTACAATTTTTAGAACGTATATGTTAAAAAGATGTTTAAAACTCAAAAGGGTTATTTTGATATAAAAAAAACAGCCTTTTTTATAACTGTTTTTTTATTTTTTAAAGAAAAATTAATAGAGAATTAAGCTCTAGAGTTCTCCCAACTGATAGCATCAACCGGACATGCTGCAATAGCATCATCTACGTCTTTTCCATCATAGCTGTCAAGTGCTACTACTTCACTAATTCCTTCATCGTTGAGCTCAAAAACATCTTCAGATATAGCGACGCACGCGCTGCATCCAATACATGTTTCATTTACATCTGGAACAGCTATATCTGCTGCTCTCAATTTTTCTGCTTGGTCTTGGGTAATTATGGACATGGTTTATGGTAAGGGAAAATAATTACACCGATTATATAGTGAGTTCCAAAAAAAACAAACAAAAAAATAGGACGCATCCGAAGATACAGTCCCATATGTTTTAAGAGATGTAGTAAATCCATTTTAAGGTCAGCCAAAGAGTGTTGTATTCCTTGGTTTGTTAGGAATTTAGAGAAGCCTATTATCCTGTCTGAAAGAATGAACCCTCATAGAGATAATTACCAAGAACTTCTCAAGTGTGCTGTGTGTGTAAGGAAAAGTGTTTGGCCTGCCACCACTAAAACAGATTGTACATACAGTATACCCACTTTACTTTTCAAGGAAAGAAAATATACTCTTTCTAGCACTGAGAAACTATAAAATATTTGTACACAATCCACTATGTTTGGCTACTGCTTCATACAAAAACCGAGCTTCAACATCTCAACTGATAGAGTTGACGATATATTTGAAAGTATTTCTAAACATATTGATATCACTCAGAAATGACAAATAAATATTGTTTTTGTTTCATGAGAAGAAATTCAAAAATTCAATAAACAATACCGTAAAAAAGACACCGTCACAGATGTACTCAGTTTTCACTATCACGATGATTTCTCAAAACTTACTCCAGAAGACATCGCTGGGGAGCTTATTTTTTGTGAAGAGAAAGTTGTTTCACAATGAGAAGAGTATGGTCTGGGTTCTGAAAAAGAGTTTTATAACCTCCTTATTCATTCTCTCCTCCACATACTTGGATTTGATCACGAAGATAAAAGTGATTATGAAGAGATGAAGAAGTGGGAGGAGGTGATTTGAAGAGAAGTGATAACAGATAAAAACTTCTAAAAGACGTTTTTCCCAAACATGAAGTCAGTTCTAGGTGTCTTAATTTTTTCATCCAATTGCTCTCTTTGTTCCTTTGATAAAACAAAATTGCGTTCATATACGTTTCTTAACCTTGAAATTTCACTCTTCGTTTCTTCTACCTGTTGTATTTTTAGCGATACATTTAATGTATCCTCTTCTTTTTCCAATAGACCTATTTGATTTCTCAATGAACTATATTTTTCTAAGTTACTCGCTCCTATACCCCCACCCGAAAAAAGTTCAACCTGCTCCCAGAAAAATCAATCCTCTAAGAGTTCTTTGACTCGCTCGAATGCTTTTGTTTTTTCTATTTCATCCATCTCTTGGGTAATATCATCATACTTTTGTTGTTTTTCTTCATCAAGATTATCTCGCCAAGCATTTTTAAGAGCATTCAGTTGAACAAGCTGCCTATCACAATGTGCCGCAAGCTCATCAAATCACTTGAGAATTGCCCCTTTTTTTAATTTACTTCTCTTTATCTCTGACCAAATTGTATCTCTGAGAATAGATACTCTTTTCCAATCTGGAGTAAGCCACCAGGCAGGTACTGCTTTCGTATCATTGTATAAGTTTTTTCTTTTACGTATTCTCTTATCTAAATTTCTATCATTATCGAAGATATCATCCTTATTTCATCATTCATTTGATATTCTATCTATTAGGTGATTATGAGATTTTCCATCTACTCTTCTATAGTTTTCTATATAATTATCTACAACTCTTGTATAAATATTATCTGGGAGATGATTCATAGTTTCAGCCCTATCCCATTTCATAAGTATAATAGCAAGTTCAGAACTCTTTGAGTTTCAGAGTAAGTACGCTGGAAGTATTGGTTCTTTTATATCAATAATTTCTGCCAATACAGATGCAACAACTTGCCAAGAAATCCTCTGTTTATCATGCCATTTAGGCTCATTATTTATATTTTTTCCCATCTCTTGTAATTGGTGTTGTACCATATCTATAGCAGAAATATTATGTAGCTTAGCAAGTCTCACAACCTCGCTTCTCTTATCTCATTTTATTCCCTCAATAACTCTTCGTATATTTGATTTGGAATCCTCAAATTTATGTATAATATTTCAAAACATATACTTAAAAGCTTTTTCTGGTGAGGATTCTCTTCCTTCCTTTTTTCTCGCACGCTGCTCGATTATCCTCTCTTTTTTTAGATCTTTTCTTCTTTGGATTTCTACAATCCTATCTTTTTTAAAAGACTCCAAACGTTGTTTTTCATCATCTGTTAAAAATGCCTCCCAATCAGATATCATCCCTATTACTGATAATGCTGTATTCCTTATCTCTTCTCTCCATTTGGAAGTTTTTCAATCTCACATAGGGGTAATATAATAATCCTCTTCTTCCCTGTTATACCTTACGCCATAAATTGGACTAAAAAAATCATCAAAATCGTATGACCTGATATATTGCTGTTCCAATCTATCTTTCATATATTCTCTTCATTTTAATGTATGCGTGACTTCTGGTGAGGTACGGTATAATTGAAATATCCCCTC
>JAMOOA010000041.1 GCA_027066255.1 Candidatus Altimarinota bacterium
AACCAATATGGAACAAGAGATATATATGAGAAAAATGGAAACACTCAAAAGATAGTCTTTTACAACGATCCATTTGCCTCAAAATATACTCTAGATTCTTTTCATGACTGAGAAAGTGAGGGATATGAAAACTTTCACGAAGAAAAATGACTTTGATGGGAGGAATCAAATAAGTCCCTTCTGAGTTTTGCTTCATGAGAAAATGTCGGAGAAGCAACAAAAAAATACTTCAGTTTTTCTCTTATAAACCTCGGAGATCCTGTGGTCAGTATGAAAAAAATTCAAAGGGAATTTTCTTCTTCAACTTCTCTTGAAAAATCATTTGATCCAACAATAGGGACGCTTCTCTCAGAAGGAGACAATGTTATATGATATCAAGTGTTTGACTATAACAACGATCAAAGAGATGATGTTGTTTTGATAAAAACCGATGGATATATAGAGCTTTTGGAGAATAAAAATATACCAGGAAATTATCTCAAAAAATGAAATCTAGTTTATGCTGTTGATGGATGACCAGTACGACTCGTAAAGACGTGAGATTTTACGTGAGATAGCTATGATGATATATTTTTTGTGAGTGAGTCATGAGAGCCTGTTCTCTTCAATAATCATACCAAAGACTTTACCCGTGTCTCTTTAGAAGAACAATTTTCTCTCAGTGGAAGTATCATCCAAGTAGAAGTGTATGATATGGACAACGATGGAACAGATGATATCATATCTCTCGATGATGCTGGACAGATACATATCCTTTATGGAGGAGGAACTCCTGAAAATCCAGTATTTACCAAACTCAAGGTTGGAGATGGGTATGGAATAAAACTTTCAGATACTATTCTTTCTCGTGGATGAGCTGTGTATTTTGATGAGCTTCCTGATATATCTTCTGGTATAGATTCGGAGGATTT
This sequence comes from Candidatus Altimarinota bacterium, assembly GCA_027066255.1. GTDB lineage: Bacteria > Patescibacteriota > Gracilibacteria > BD1-5 > UBA6164 > CALDZK01. Next base: position 912 of record JAMOOA010000041.1, read on the forward strand.
GATTACCAGTAATGAAGAATTTGTTGCAGAGATAAACAGTGCTGTTATATCATGATGAGAACAACCAGAGCCAGAGTTTTGGAATGAGTATCTCGCTGATAAGCTCCTTTTTGTAACACTTCCTTACACTCCTTATGATATCGATTTTGCATCACTGACTCCAGAGCAGCAACTTGTTGCCTCGGTCAATGCTGGAATAGACACTACTAACTATCCTGAACTGGACGCATCTCTCAATGCAGGAGTGAACTCTCTACAAGACTTTATCACAGATAATAACTCCTACATATCCTATAACAGTTCTTACGGACAATCAAAAAGTACTTCCTTTCTTCGTAGCGAATATGCTGATACGCAAGGACTCATTATCGCAAAACGTTTTACTGACCTCACTCCAGAGTTTCTGCAAACAGGAGATCTCGTTGAGGTAGAACTGACTCTTGAAAATACAGGAACAACAACACTCAATAATGTTGCATATGTGGATGTACTCCCTCGTAATTTTACTCTAGAATCTGAGGAGATTACGGTAATCTCGCAAGAGGGAAAGACTATTCCTGTAAAGAAATGACTGGGTATATATGACATACTCATAGATGGTTTCTTCCTGCTCCCAGGAGAAAAGGTCACACTTACTTATACCCTAAGAACGCTTCCTCTCAAATATGGATATTTACAAGTTGGGCTTTTTGAAGAGTGAGAACTTGGAGACGATGAGTATGGAGATATCATCCTCAAGCCAGATAATCTCAATTGTGGAGATGAAGCTGATATATATACTTCGATTGCTGTGAGGTCATATACAAAATGAAAAACAACTCCTAGTTGTGACGCGGATAAACTCAAACTTCCAGATGAGATAGGACGTAATGCTATTGATGAAGACAACAATGGAGTTCCTGATTATATTGATGACCTTGTGGGAGGATCTACAGAAAATCTCTTAGAGTATTCTCAAGAAGTTCTCAACGGCTTGAATCAAGATACTGATGGAGATGGTATTCCTGATGAAGATGACGCACTTCCAAGTATTGATGATAATAGTGGGGATTTTATGTCACAAATAGCTCAAATAAACGGAGTTGTTGATGATATATCCGAAGATTTAGACACTATTATAGAATGATTTAGTTGTGGATTTGGATGAGGAAGTTGTATTGCCACCCCTCTTAACTGGGCTCCACTTGCTCCATGAGGAGACCCTACACTTTTTGGTATGCCGATAGGAGATGGACTCAAGGTAAACGAAGGACTCCCTATATTCTCAGCACTGACAGGTCTCAATATACCAACACCGTTTGGGTGTTTTCAAGCTCCAGTTGTATGGCCTGTTTCTCCGTTCCAATTTTCAGGAGTGTGTAATACTACCCTTGGAGCTGGAGGATATCTCTGAGTAAACTCCCCAACAAACTTTGTAAGACTCTTTGTTACTCCAACTCTTACGGGAGGAGTAGGTATGGCTGCATGTTTTGGATGACCTGCAAGTGTTGCCTGATATACGAATCCTCCAGGCCTTCACCCTATTGTTCCAGGAGGAAACTGTGTTGTTGCTGCTGTCCCTCTTCTTTCTTGTTCTGGAGAAGAATGAGACCCAAGAGTTACAGGATATCCATCAAACTATGGAAATTATGGAGTAATAAACGCAAATTGTCCTTCTGGGGTTCGTGATCAAAAAACTGTTCCAGAAGAAATAGATAATGACTTTGTAAAAGACTATCTCAGATATAAAGAAACAGGGGTAAAATCACCAGCTCTCGTAGATAAGTTCAAAGATGCATTTCAAAATGTAGCTGCATGATGAGGGAACTGGAATATCCCTTCAGGACCACTGGTTAATATAGGAGGAGGATGAGAAACAGATATGAGCCTCTCTGTCGATTTTGATGCGGGGGCACTCTCGAATGGAAGCTTCCAAGATGTTATAAAGATACAAAACACGAGAGTCTCACCTTTTCCAGATTTTCTTATGGACTGGGTAACGAGACAATTAGAAGAAGTAGTAAACAAACTTACGAACCTACCAAAGATATTTGTCATACTTCCAGATTTTTCAGGAATATTCGATTATGGATGGGAGGATTTTGGAGACAATCTTGATGCATCTTTCGAGTCCGGAAAAAAAGCGGGGCAAGATAAAAAAAATCAAATAGAAGGAGCAATACAATGACTAAAAGCCAGAAAAGCGGGTCTCAACTGTTCAGGAGATGACAGAGGCTCTTGTGGAATCATTGATACGCAAATAGGAGTTCTGAATCAAAAAAAGAACTTTTCAAGCCCAGAGACCCTTTCAGGAATCAAAGGAGCTTATGAATTTTTGGGAAATATCCCCCTTGTTGCCATAGAACCAGAAACGATCAATATAAATATACCATGGATAGATAGAGCCTCTATAGATAGAGTTTCTCTTGATTGGAGTTTTACCCTGGATCAGTGGAAGTGAGAATTACAATCAGCAGCAAATGATTGGAGTGTATGAAAGACTTGTGCTTTTTCTGATCCCACTCAACAATCAAATTGTGAAAAAGAAAATGAGATTTCTGAAAAACTCTACCTTGATGCAACAGCTCTTGTTGGTTCCCTTGAAAAGAATCTGGAAATTATAGAATCATACAAAAGACTCCCAGAAGACCTTAATAGACTCATCAGTATTAAAGAAGTACGGTTAGAACAAATTCTTTGTAATGTAGAGGCTATCTCTTCATTCCTTGGAGAATGGATTTCTTCAAATGGAGAGAGATTTAAAGCCTGGGTAGAACTCTATATACTTATAAAAGCAATACTCAAATCATGGCAACTTCTCATAGATGTGTTCAAAGGATATGATGAAGAGTGTCATGATTGTAAAAACGAACGTCAGGATCTTCAGTCATTTATATGGAAGATGATAAGTGCAGTTATTCCCAAAATCCCTATTATCAAGTTCCCTAAATGGCCAGACATTATTCTCGACCTTCACAACGTCAGAGCTGGTATGACGGTATACCTTCCAGACTTTGAGATAAATCTGAGACCTATTGTTCTTCCTGTTCTTCCAGAACTCAAGCTCCCAGATGTTCCATCTGTATGACTTACACTTCCGAGTCTTCCTATACTTCCAGAGTTTGAGATACCAGAACTTCCAGACCTTCCGAGCTTACCAACAGTAGAGCTTCCTGACCTCCCACCTCCACCAAAGATACCAAAACTCTTTGGAGCTGTAGAGGGAATTCTCAACATCATGAAACTTGTTACCAAAGTTATGTGTATATTGAAACAATCACCATTTGTTCCAGAATGGAGAGCTGGTGACCAGATAGCATATATCACAGAAAGAGGTGGATACATGCCAACTGACTTTATAGACGTTTCCCTTCCTCAGTTCTCATATTCCTTTGTAGATGCTATCAAGGTAACGACATATGTAAATCTTGAGTTTGAAACAGAATTTATCCTTGAAGCTGTGAGACAAGTAACAGCACCACTTGATACATTTACCAATGATATCGTGAACATGTTCAAGATACAGGTTCCAGACGTAGACTTCTCAGGATACATCCCTGACGATATCAATGTAAATGTTGAGCTCGATGGAACTACTGATATAAATGGAGATGAGATATCCCTTCTCAAAGGAAAACAAAAAGGATTTGAACTCATAGCTCTCATGCTTGCTGCAAAACTCCAAGATGTTATCATGTATGTCGATAGTCAGAAAGAAGTAACACTCACCAATAAAGAATTCATAGCATATGTAAACAAAAACCTTGCTTCCAAATCCGTTTCTGAGAATCCACGTATGAATGATATACGTCATCTTTGGGAAGAGGTAAATGCTTTCACATACTCAAAAGAAAATAAAATTATAGAAGAGCTTATTAAAAATAAAGATGGAAAGTTTAGCGCACTTGGAGATATTATTTCTACAGAAATACAAAAAACACAAGAACTGAGACAGAAAGTAAAACATATAGGAAACCCTGATTTTGTTACAAAGGTAGTATTTGAAAAGACAGATGATATGTCTGCGTATCAGGAAAAACTCCAGTCATATAATGATGCCTTCGTAGAGTCAGCTGTAAATCTCGTTCGTGGAGGGCAGGAAAATGAAGCTTATGAATCACAAATAGTTTCTGATGGAGAAGAGCTTCTTGCTGAAGTACGTGGAGGACTCACAAGTTACAGAGAATCTTTTGAGAGACCGAAACTCTTAGCAGCTGAGGGGGATACCACAATTTCAACAGGAGAGGCAACGTCATGTAGTTACTCAGGAGAGAACTATAAATATACGTATGAATGACTGTACATACTCGAATACGATAAACATTATAGGCTCTTTGAGTATCTCGATGAACTGAGAGGAGATGAATATACAACCCCAACAGATGTTGATGGAGATGGTGACGAGGATCTCATATATATGATGAATAACCAAGTATATCTCAAGGAAAACCTCAAAAATAAAGCTACTAAGTCTTACGTGAGCTTACCTCCTCTCATACTTCAACCAGGAGATAATATTTTCTTTAATGGAGATATTTATTATGAAGCTGTAAACGGATTTGAGGAATCAAACATCAGTGATAGCTTTATCAACATTGCTTTTGCCGCACCAACACTTAAAACGCTCGATAACTTCCGTTTAGAATTCTATACGATAGTAGACAAGTTTAGAAATCTTGGGGATGAAGACTACATACCAACCAGAGTGCAAAAATTTGTAATAGACGCACTGAGTGATATAGAAGAGCACACTCTTCTATCAAAATCTGAGAATTATACTACGTGAAAAGTAGCTGCATATATCTCTGGAGCTGGAGTAATACCAGGGGCAAAGCTGACGAACACTAAACTTATTAATATCAAAGAAGATCTCTCTCTGAATAGCCTTGTAACACTCACCTATAATTCTAGGCTCTATGCTGGAAAAAACAACTTCACAATTGAGTACTATCTCACAGACGCAAGTGATATCCATGAGGTAACAGTTCAAAAACATACCTATATATCTTTTGCATGATTGACCCATATCGTTGGATTATCAGGAGACGCATATATCGAATCAAGTATACTTGAAGATATTGAAGATGCAGATATTGTCGGATATATAGGAAAACCTCTCCTTCCAGGAGCAAAAATAACTTTTGATGGGAATCCTCTCTCTCTCAATGAAAGTTCGCATATAGATATCACATATTATGATGGTTCAGAAACAGAGCTCGATATGAGGGAAGTCTCAGATTATAGATTCTATGACCTATGAGAAAATCAGGACGACCATACTATTCGTCTCAAAGTAGAAAATGACTTTTACTATGCAAAGATATATCCATTTAAAGACGATATCTCAGGAACAGTTTCTCATCAAATACTTCTTTCTCCACAAACACAAGCAGATACAGAACCACCACAAATAGGACTCAATAATAAGATACGTATACCTGTATATCAGAAGAAACTCGTAGATTTGACTCCTTATATCTATGAGGATTCAGGAATTGATAATATCATTGAAGTGAAAGTAGATTTTGATTTTTCTGAAGACAGTGATTCTGATGGAGATGCTCGTAATGATAATGATACTGAAAACATACGTATAGTACAAACTCCTTTGAGTATAAAAATAGAGTTTTGAGAATATGATAAACTTTTTGAGAAACAGATTCGTCTTTCTCTTACTGATGGAAATGGAAATACAGGATATAAAGACATTGATTTTGAAGTATATCCTCCTGTTCCTCAGATACAAGGATATGAAAATGAAATCATTTCTTGAGTTATCGATGAAACACTTCTAGATGAACCAGTAAGAATATATAGATTTAGATGAGGAGCTGTCAAAAAACTTCAAAATACACAAGGGACAGATCTCGTGGATACTACCTCAAGTGGCTCGTATGAATTTGGAGTTCCAGAGACTTCTACAGGACTCACACTTGAGAGAGATGACCTGCAGATTGCATTTATTAACGAATATACAGGAAAAATAACACTCCAAAACCCACTTGCAAGTATCGATGTTCTTGCATCAAATGATCCAGATAATAAAGAAGGATTCCCAAGAATAGCTATCAAGATAGCAAATGAAGAGTTATTTTACGAATATATACAACCAAAACATGACCCAGAAATAGAGATTATTCAGTCAATTGATGATATAACCTCGGAAGGAATCTATATACAAATACTTGATCAAGAACTTTATAGGAGTTTCACGATGCCTCTGGGTATAGCATTCAATCCATGAGCTGTTATTCTCTATCTTTCAGCAGACGATGATAAAGATGCAGTATTTAGTATATTCAGAGATGGAAGAATATACTCAGGTAATATAAGTAGATACACCCTGAAGTACAAAGCTATCTGAGAAAGGAGCTCGTATATACTTTATGATGAAGTATCCCAGACAGAGATAGCGCAAGTGATACTGGATATTGAAGCGAGTTATATATTGAAATAGGGACTTATTATCCTATACTCCAATTAATAAATATTAATTCTACATTACTTTCTTATATTATTTTCTCTATGAATTCTAAAGCTTTTCTTTCAAAGATATTGATAGGTATTTTACTTTTACAATTATTACCATTGTATAGTCCTGTAGTATATGCTTGAGAGACAGGGGTTTCTTCTTTTGCTAGTGAACTGAAACAGAATCAAAAGGAAGTATTTGAGAAGCTTGAAAAAGAGCAAAAAAAACCAAAAGCTTCTAAACAATTGAGGACTACCAGTTCTTCCAAAGTACAGAAAAAACCTTATATAGAGTGAGAGGTAATTGTGAAATATAAAAATAGTACTTCTACATCAAAGCTTACACAATCACTAAAAATTCAGAATCTCAAACTGGAAAAATCCCTTGCAAGTGGAAAAATACTTTTACTCAAAGATAATTCAGGAAAGAAGACAAAAGATATTATTTCCCAACTAAAAAAAGACCCAAATATTGAATATATACAACCTAACTATATATACACATCTACAGCTCTTCCAAACGATACAAATTTTAATCAACTTTGGGGACTTCATAACATAGGGCAATCAGTGAATTCTGACGTCGGAACCATAGGCAAGGATACAGATTGGCTCGAGATGTTGGATATATTTCCAGCAGTAAATTCATGAGATAAGATTATTGTTGCTGTCATAGATACAGGGGTAAATTACAATCATCCTGATCTCCAAGGCAATATGTGGAATGGAGCTAATTGTGTAAGTCAGACATGAGGAATACTTGGAGGATGTATACATGGGTATGATTTTAATAACAATGATCCAGATCCATATCCAACATCAGAAGAACATGGGACCCATGTTTCTGGTACTATTGCAGCTTCTATGAATAATTCAGAAGGAGTAGTGTGAATGGCTCCTTCTACAGAAATTATGGCAATAAAATGATTCGAATCATCAGCAGAAGCAGTAAACTCGATCAATTTCGCAAGACACAATGGAGCGAAAATTATCAACGCAAGTTGGGGAGGATACTTCCTATGATCTCATGATTGCAGTGATATGGGAGCAACTCCAGATATAGATCAAGCACTATATGGTGCTATAGAACAGTTCGGAAACTCAGGAGGATTATTTGTAGCAGCAGCAGGAAATGGAGATATATTTGGAGTTGGGTATGATCATGAAAACCCAAATACAAGACTTTTTCCTGCAGGATATGCAACAGACTTTTCCTGTAGTGGGCAGAGTTCTATAGGGTTAGATAACATCATATCTGTTGCTGCAACTGATAATGATGATCTCAAAGCTGGATTTTCTGATTATGGAGTAAATAGTGTTCACGTAGGAGCTCCATGAGTTAATGTATATAGTACTTCTGAGATTACTACCTATGGGGTTGATACGGAGTATATTATTCTTGATTCATTTTCCTCGTACTCGACAGGAAATACTATCCCTAATTGGTTTACAGGAACAGGAAATTCAGGAATAGAAGATGTATTTTATAGTAATGCTTTATTCTTAGATATAGTAAATCCATACTCAACAGGGTCAAATGTTGTACTGCGTTCATCAGGTTCTATAGACCTCTCTTCCGTTGCTACTGGAACCTTAGATTTTTGGGTTGATTGTGATATTCCACTATGAGAAGATGGTGATTACTTAACCTTAGAGCTTTCATCAGACGGAACAATTTTTAACGAAGTAAAGAGATGGGATCATCAGGAGTCGAGCTATGCTCAAGGACTTTGGGGGACAGGTACGTTAGGAGGTAGATTTACCTATGATTATTGGGATACTTATAATCTAGACATAGACCTTTCTACTTATGGGACTCCAAACTTTGCATATCAATTTAGATGGGTATCAGATGGAGATAATGATAGAGGAGCATGATGTGCTATAGATGATTTTGATTTTCATACAGATACAACAACCAGTTCTACTACAGATAGATATGTATACCTTGATGGTACTTCTATGGCATCACCTCAGGTAGCTGGGCTTGCTTCTCTCATCTGGAAGTACGATAATTCACTGAATTACACACAAGTAAAAGAAGTGATACTGAACACATGAGATGATGTTGCTTCTCTTTCATGAACTACTATTACTGGAAAAAGAATTAATGCAAAGAATGCGATAGAGTCTTTGAGAAAAGTGGGCAATATTACTTTCAACATTCCGAACTCTCTGGAAGCTGGGCAAGTAGGAGATGTAGATATGGCTATTTATGACCAGTATGGAGTACTCTATAGTACTTTTAGTGGTACGGTAAATATTTCCGATACCAGTACGGGAATAACCTTTTTCAATGACCTTATTCCTCAGACAATTGTATTTGATGGATCTCAAGATGGAGTTATGTATTTTACATGAGGAATAGTCTTTTCAGATGAAGGTTCGTATACTACGACTGTTTCACATTTAGAATGATCTTTCCAAGATGTTAAGACTTTTAATATTGTTCCCAGGAGTCTTCCTCAGCCAACTGGAAACTTTCTCAGTTGAGCTACCGTAAATACCATCACTACAGACCTAGAAATATTGTCCACAGAATATCCTGTTGATTATATGATTAGTGGTGATATATTATCAAGTCTTACAGGGACACTTGCTTCTTCATGAGTTTTAAGTGTGAATCTTAGTGTGGGAGATGGTCTAAAGACTGTAACCATTTTGCTGGAAGATGCTGATGGAAATACAGGAAGCACAATCAGTTCTATCACACTTGATACTATTGCTCCTCTTGCAAGTATTACTTCTGCTACTGCTACTGGTACAGCTTCCCAATCAATAGACTTTAATTTTATTTCTTGAGATGCTGACCTAGATAGTTCTAGTATCTTTTGGACAAATAACACAAATGGACAAACAGGAACTGGAAACTTCTATACTGTATCAGGAACAACATCAGATGACTTAGTAGTACATGCTGCATATACTGATACAGCAGGAAATACAGGAGCTACTAATTCATATAGTTATATCATAGATAATACTCCACCAGTAATTGCAAATGCAGTCATATTGAATAATGGAAACATTATCAATATATCAAATCAAAATTCTGTACAAATCTTAGGAGAGGTAAATATATCAGATATCTGAGAGAATCTTCATTTCCAGATTCTTGATACTATCTGAGGAAAAATACAGGGAACACTTCCTCTTTCAGGTACAGGATTTACATCAGGAGTGTTAGATGTATCGAGTCTTGCAGATGGGAGCCTTATTCCAAGTGTTTATGTGGTTGATACAGCAGGAAACACCGGAGTTACACTGACGGGATCAAGCGTGATAAAAGAAACAGTAGTTCCCTCGGTAACTATGGAATTTCTCAGTGGATCTATAACAAATACCCTTCAAAGCAATGTAGAAATATCTTCTTCAGAATATCCAGTGGATTATACTATTTCTGGGAATGTATTGTCGACACAAACAGGAACGCTTGTTTCTCAATGAGTTGTTTCAGTATTATTGAGTTCTGGAGATGGGAATAAGACTATCAATATTATACTCACAGACACAGGATTAAACCAAAGTAATGTAGCTATGGATAGTATTATCCTTGATCAAACAGTTCCAGTTTTTACCCTCACTTCACACACAGACCAAGAAAAAGTTCAATGAGTAATTCATAACCTGTGAGGAAATGTTTCAGATATAAATGCAGTAGAAAGTGTTACTATAGATAGTGATATTCTTACATTTTCTTGAGGAGTATGGAATAAAGAGGTTTCTCTCATATGAGGACTTAATGTATTTCAAACAATGGTGAAAGATACAGCAAATAATACTCTTACAGGGGCAATAAATATCATCAGAGTTCCTTTTGTTTCCGATGTGTCAGATGTAGCTACAGGGACAGGATCAGTTAAAATTACCTTCAAAACAGATCTTTCTTCTACCCCCATTATTCATTATGGAACAAATCAAGCAAACCTCAGTACAATATTTACAGGAGTAGTAGATACTAAAAATCATACAATTACTCTCGAAAACCTTTTGGAAGATACTACATATTTTTATGAAATTGATACACTTTCAAACGGCTACACCGGAATCCCAACAGATATAGAAAATTTCAAAACAGCGAAAGAAGTAACGATAGATTCAAGTTGTGTTTCTGGACAAGTATTCAGTGGTTCTGTTTTAGTTTCAGGAAGTGGAGTAACTTCAAGTGGTTTTTCTTCTTCTTGTGAAGAAGATATTACTATTGTGAGTGAATCTGGACATAGTATAGTCTTGAATTTAGATCATTTGGAACTGGCAACAAATGGATGGGATCAAGTTATACTTTCCCCGGAAGTGCAGAGTTTTTCAGGAACGTTTACTCAAACATGATACACTCATGAATCATCTCTTACCTATGGAATAGGAAGTGATAATTCGAGTCTTTCTTTTTCAGGAACAGCAGTAGAAGTGAATCTTTTTGTAGGAACATCTTATAACGGGCAAACATTCTGAGTATTCCGCTCAAGTGATAATGGACAAAGTTATGAGCATATTGTAGATTGTACTATTTCTTCAGGGGAGTGTCATTTTCAGACAAGTAGTTTCTCTAGCTTTACCCTCTGAACTCCAACAGACGATATCCCAGATGCTTTTCATTTTGTAGATACTTCAGGAACTGCTCCAAGAGTCTCTATTACTTCGAATAGTATCACAATATCGGGTATAAACACCTCATCTCCTATAAGTATAATATGAGGTCAATATAAGATAAATTCAGGAAGCTTATCTTCCTCAACTGGTTCTATAATGAATGGAGATGCTATTGAAATAACAGGGATTTCATCAACCACAAGTTTAGGAAGTATAGATATTATAGTTACCATTGGAACAGTTTCAGATACATTTACTATAACGACAAAGAGCATTGCTTCTTCTGGTTGAAGTTGAGGAGGGGGAGGATGATCAGTCACACCTACATGTGTAGATACACAGCTTCAATGCCAATTAATTCCATGAACAGATAGTACTTACAAGTTTTATAGGAAAGAAAATATCTCTTGTGTCTCATGAAACCTCTGAAAAACTTGCGAGAACCCTGTTGAAGAAGCTTCATTGTGAGAAGAAAAAAAGCAAAAAGTATCTAGTTTGAAACAGCAACAGAAACTCCAAACTTCAAAAGGAAAAGCAATATTTACATACTATTCAAAGAAACTCCAGCCACTTATTAGAAAATGGGAGAGACTTTCGTATATATCACAGGATTTTGAAAATGTTTCTCAGGAGCTTGATAATATATATTGAGACTTCTTATCCCAGGTTCAAAAACTAGATGAAGCTATAAAGAATAAAAATGGAGAAGAAACAGCCCATTATGTAAAAGCTATTGCGAATGTTCAAGAAGATTTTTGAAAAAAAGAGAAAGCAGCATATGAACTTCTTGGAGATGTTCAGATACTTAATCTGGAATGAAAGAAAGTCTATTATATACAATATAGTCATGATATTCTTTCAAAAATACAAGAACGACTTCGAGGAAAAATTTCTAAAAAAGAAGAGTCTATAGAAGTGTTTGAACTTGAAAATCAACTAATGTATATCCTGCACAAGATTGTAAACGAAACCTCAAAAAAGGAACGTAAGAATTTCAAAAAAGAAGGAATTAAGAAATATAAAGAGCTATTACATGTATACAAATCTCTTTCGAAGAAGAAAAAGATAATTATTAAGAAAGATACATCTCCATTAGCTATACAAAAAGAAACAGTAAAATTTCAAAAACAGACTCCTCAACCAAAGAAAACTATTTCCAAAAACAAGATAGGGGTTCCCCAGTATGAAGTTATCTCCCATGCAGTAAAACTGAAAGCAGATAAGGACTTTAAGTACCTAAGTGCTTGGTTAAAATATGGAGATGTAGTTGAAGTTCTCGAAAATACACATCCAGATTATATAAAAGTAAAAATAAAGGAATCATATCTTGAGAGGTATGAGTGAAGAGAGGGATATTTGTACTTAAAACATTTAAGAAAAATCCAATAAAATATAAAAATCTTATGCCAAAGTTCTTCGACATCTTTTCTGTGGTTATCATCTGAGCCTCTGAGGGGTCGTGAAAAATAGGAAATGATATCCTAAAGAATCTTAAGGCTTTCAAGTGAGAGAAGTTTGGAGTGAACCCAAAAGGAGGAGTTTTTGAGGGAATAGAGTTCTTTTCGAGCATAGAAGACCTTCCAATTGTTCCAGACGTTGCTGTTATCGTTATTCCTGCGAGATTTGTTAGGGATTCACTCAAAGCCTGTGGTGAGAAGACAATCAAGCGAGTGATTATCATCTCAGCTGGATTTAAAGAAATAGGGGATGGAGACTCAGAAAGAGAACTCCAGCGTTTAGCAAAGAAGTATGAGATAGAACTATTGGGACCAAACTGTCTCGGGTATGTTGATGCTCATAGAAACCTGAACTTGTCTTTTGGCGCAAAAAATATTCTTCCCGGAAATATTGCTCTCATCTCCCAAAGTGGAGCTATGGCTGTAGCACTTATCGATATTGCACTTGAGTCAGATCTAGGTTTTAGCAAGATTATTTCTATGGGAAATAAAGCTGGAGTAGATGAAAACACTTTATTGCATGAGCTTGAAAATGATCCAGAAACACAAGTTATAGCTCTGTATCTCGAAAGTATAGAAGATGGGAAGAGGTTTTATGACATCACCAAAAGACTCTCATTTTCAAAACCGATCATCCTGATAAAATCAGGAATTTCTACAAAAGGCTCTCTTGCTGCAAGCTCTCATACCTGAGCCTTGGCATCAAAAAGAGAGATACTCGAAACAGCTTTTGAGGGAGCAAATATACATACTACTCACTCTATAGAAGACTTTGTATTACTTGCAGAGGCATTTTCTGAAACGATAGGAAAACACATACCAGAAGAGTTTGTTATCATTACGAATGCCTGAGGACCAGGAGTTATGACAACGGATCATTTTGAAGAATCAGGGATAGCTTTGGCTACTTTTTCACCAGAGGAGAAAACAACTCTCATGGAGTGACTTCCAGAAGCTGCAAGTATAAATAACCCCTTGGATATCATAGGAGATGCAACGTCTGTTCGTTACAAGACGATTCTTGAAAATATTATGAAACTCAAAAGAAGCCTGAGTATATACGTAATTCTCACTCCACAGACAATTACCGACGTTGATACTATCTCAGAAGTTTTGGGAGAGTTTTCTTCCAAACACCCAGACGTATTTGTTGCTGCAAGTTTTATATGAGGTGCTTCAGTACAGAAAGCAAAGAACATACTTAAAAAATCCCCTATTCTTCACTATGACTTTCCACGAGATGCAGCAAAGACTTTTTGAAAACTCTTGAAACAACAGTCTTTGAAACCAGAAAAAAGAAATCAGGAAATCAAATTCCAAGTACCAGACCATATCATACATAACTTCAGAAGGGCTTTGCAGGCAGAAAAAAAACTTTGCTCTATTTCTCTTACGAGTGATATATTGGAAGCTTTTGAGATAGAACATCATAAAGACTTTCTCGCAGAGAAGAAAGACGATATACTCAGTATTTGGAAAAAAATAAATAATCCCAAAGTAGTAGCAAAGATAGCTTCTCCAGATATACCTCATAAAACAGATGTTGGAGGAGTAGTTCTCGATATAACTTCCCTAAAACAAGCTCAAGAAGTATATGATAGTATGATGAAAAGTGTTGTCTCTAAAAAACCAAAAGCAGAGATTTTAGGTATTACTTTTGGAGCAATGGGAGAGAAAACTCCTTCTACCAGAGAAGTATTTGTAGGATGTAAAAGAGATACGAGTTTTGGAGATATCTTGATAGTCGGGATTGGAGGGATTTACGTCAATGTCTATGAAGATGTACAAAGAGCCATCTTACCAGTCTCTCCAGAAAATATAGAAAAGATGTTTCAAAAACTTACAGGGTATCCTCTTCTTTCTGGAGTAAGAGGAGCAAAGCCAGTAAATTTTGATGTTTTATCTCATATCACTTACAAGATAGCATCAGTGTTTCAAAATATCCCAGAGATACGAGAAATAGATATCAATCCTCTTTTCTCAGATGATGTGAAATCAATAGTAGTAGATGCAAAGTTGTATATATAGGAGAAAAGAGTATTTTGAGAACTTGCTTTCTT
>JAMOOA010000042.1 GCA_027066255.1 Candidatus Altimarinota bacterium
GAGGCAAAAATCTATGAAACAGTTCTCGAAATCGGTGAATGTAGTGTTTCAGATATTGCAAAAAAATCCGGAATACATAGAAGAAATATCTATGATACCATAACCAGACTCAGTGAAAAATGACTCATTTTCTCCATTTTCGGAAACAAAGAAAATATATATGCAGCAGCTGAACCCCAGAAGATATACGAGATGCTCCATGAAAAGCAAAAGACCTTCGAAAAAATACTTCCCTATTTGAAAGACGCACGCAACAAAAAACCTCCTACAGAGGCTGCGTTTATCTACAAAGGAATAGAAGGATACAAGAACTATATGCGAGATCTTGCGCGAGTAGCTGATGATTGTTACTTCCTGAGCGCTAAATGAAACTGGATGACTCCTGGAGTCCCTTTTCACCTAGAACAAGAGTTTCAACAAGCTATGAAGAGAAATTGAAAGGTTTCAAAAATCATATTTGATCCTCGTGTACGAGAGAGAAAAGACATCCAAGATACTGCTTCTGGAGAATTTCGTTTTCTCCCAAAGTGATACGAAACACCAGGGATTGTTGATGTGTTTGGAGATCATGTTGTCACGTTCAAATCTGCAGGAATCGGGAATTTCTGAGAAGATGGAACTATATTTGTCATGGTCAACGCGGAACTTGCCGAAAGTTACCGAACATGGTTTCGATTTATATGGGATAGTTGCAAAAAGTAACTTCAAAACCCGCTTAGTACCTTTCTTGTTAGGATGAGGATAGTTTTTTGCATCCCCTTCGAGAGAGAAGAGACTAGAAAGTGAAAGTAAGGAGAGTTACAGCTATGTAAAAGATTTTTACATATATCACTTCAGTTGTTTTCCAAAAGCTTGAAGTCAAAAATCTTCTGCTCTCTTTTCACAAGCTCCTCTCATCATAATAGCTCTATCAGGAGTCATTTCTATTACTGCTTTGACAATATCTGAAACCCTAATTTTTTTAGGAAGAAGTACTCAAGTTTCTCCATCGATGATACTCTCTTTGAGTCATCCGTCATATACTCCTATGACTGGTTTTCCAGCAGACATAGACTCTACTGGACTCATTCAAAAATCTTCATCTATAGGAATATAGAGTGTCGCTATACATTTTCCTATATAATCAGTAAAACCTTTATTTCCAGGTAACGTTATAAAAGTAATATTTTTGTATCACTTTGATATGTTAAATATCTCATTTCTTTGAGGATCATTCTCTCCATATATAACAATGAGTTTCTTGTTAGGCATTTGCATAAATGCACTAACTATCATATCTACCCTCTTTGCTCATGCAAGTCGAGCAAAACTGAGGTAGTAATCTTCTTGAGAGATAAATTGAAACAACTCTCTATCTACTGGTGGATAAAGTATCTCAGCATCTATATCCAGATATTTTTTTATACGAGTTTGGGTATTAATAGAATTCGTCAGAACAAGATCCATTTTGTGTATATCTCGTTCATACATTTTCTTGAACACAAGACAAAAGAATTTGAAAAATGGCTTCACAAGTAAGTGTACTTTTGCAAGGTACTGTTCGTGAAGATCATAAATGTATCGAGGAGGTGTATGACAATAGAATATCTTTTTAGTATTAGGTAGGCAGTTTCTCACAGCACTAATACAATCTCCACTAAATATAACTACATCATATTTTTGAAGAAGTTTTGTTTTATAGGTGAATGTCAGTTTGAGCTTGAAATGACGAATTCATTTCTTAAATATCTCAGTAGAAAGAGTAATCATCTTTCACGAAAATCATTCCTTTCTTAGATCAAAGCTTCATGAACTAAAAAATGCTGATGCTATATCTGAACCTAGAACTTTTCCCATCATCATAATAAGTCTCTCTCCTCATCATTTATAGAGGAATGTATCATGAAGGATGATTATTTTTTTTAACGACATGGGTATAAAAACATAATACTGTAAGTAATCTACAGTACTATACTGTTAGCCTCTCAGAGTGCAACTCTCAATCTTAAGGAGCTATTTTGTATATGGTGAAACGAAATCCCTACATACATATCCTTCTAGCCCTACATTCTCGCAATGATCTGAACTCGATCCCACGATTCTTACTTGAAAGCAACCATTCTTATCTTCTTCTCATATCTTTTTCAAAACTTCGGAATCATCCATAGCAGCCATTTTTTGAGAAAAATTCTTATCTGTAAGAAACATGTTTGTGTTTGGAGAATAGTAAGCGCTTGCTTTGTTATCAGGTTGTACCAGAGATTCTTCGTTTGTAGGAATTATTACTTTAACTTCTTCCTTTGCAACTATAGACTCTTCCTGAACTTCGACATTATTTATAGCCTGACTAGTTATATCCGAAAGATACTTCTTACACACATATCCTACCAACCCATTATTGTATGCATAGACAGAATTGGTTATTTTTACTTGGAAACATCCACGATTATTTTCTTTTGTGAGCTGTTTTACAACATCCCCCTTCATCATGTATGCAAGAGTCTGATTAAAATAAGCATTATTGAGCTTAAGAGAATGAACTCCTACTTGATAAAATTTTCATACCTCCGTTTCTAGATCAACCCCTGGTAGCTCTAAACTTGAAGGAGTTGAAAAAGGAAGCTGAGATTCTACGGATGATCCTTTAGGTGTATTCTTTACGAGATTTACTCATGGAGAAACTGTTACTACTGAACTCTTTTTCTCAAGATTTACTCACTGCTTTTCATTTATGAAATTATCCTCCTGTTTTTTCCCCTCTTCAACATTCTCTCCATCAAGAGAAACTTCTTTATCTGTTTTCTTAACTTGTTGCCCTTTATTATAAGATTCTTCATCTTCACTTTTCTCTTTCTTGAAAAAATCAAAGATACTTCCTTTTTCTTCTTTCTTGTCTGTAGTACCTGTTTGTGATTGAGCTGCTTTTTTCTTTACATCTTCGTCTTTTTTCCCTTGATTTTCATCTACAATTTTATCAACAAGATTATCAAGTTTACTCTCTGTATCATCAGTTTTAGAACCACTCAGAACAGTAACACTCCCAGATTCACTGATAACACCCTCCTTTTTCTGGTTTGTAGATATAACAAATAACATAAAAAGAAAGAACAGAAATAACATAATCCACCCGAGATTTCTAGAAAGGAAGTTCATAAGACAATAATTAGGAATGTAAATATTGACAAATATATCCTCTATTCTTTCACTTGCAAGTTTTTTATTATTTTTTTGTTAATTTCTTCAGCCTTGATAACTCATTTATTGCTTCGAGTGGTGTGATGTCATCTATATTAAGAGAAAGTAGGTGTTTTTCTAGCTGGGAAGGTAATTCATGGTCTTCTATCTCTTCTCAAAGAGAAAGCTGTCCTACTCATTTTAGTGTCCCATATTTTTGACTCTGAGACATTCTTTCTGCCTCAAGGATGATATCTTTTTCTATCCCTGCTATTTTTGCAACTT
>JAMOOA010000043.1 GCA_027066255.1 Candidatus Altimarinota bacterium
CGTATCAAAGAAGCTGAAAAAATGGGTTTTGAAAGAATCTATATCCCTGATGTGAAAGTAAAGGCTTCTAAGAAAATAGAGGTAATGAAGGTAAAGAATATAAAAGAACTTGTAAAGTGTGTATAAATACTTAGAAAATCAAAAATTATGAAACAAAAAATCCTCATCCCTTGTGTTATATTATGCTCTCTGATATCTGGAGGTATGTGAGCATATCTCTTTATCACGTTTGTTCCTCAGAAGACAGACCCTGTGGTGGAACCAGTGATTCAAGAAGTAATAGAAAGGGTCGTAGAAAAAGCGCCTTCGATGCAAACCCTAGAAGATACCATTGTTACAAAAGTTCAAGATATTGCTCCGAGTGTCGTGAGTATTATTATAAAAAAAGATCTGGTTATTTATAGAAGTGATCCTTGGGGGTTTTTCCAGGAACCCGTTGGAAGCGTCAAAAGACAAGTCGGAGGAGGAACTGGGTTCTTTGTACGCAAAGATGGGACTATTATCACCAACAAACATGTTGTCTCAGATAAAGATGCTCTCTACACCGTTATCACCAACTCTTGAGTCGAGTATGACGCGACAGTAATAGCTACTGACCCTCTCAGTGATCTCGCGATTATCAAGATAGATCTAGAAAAACCAGCTCCTATTCTTGAGCTTGTAGAAAGTACAGATACTATCCATGTTGGACAATTTGCTATTGCTATCGGAAATGCTCTCTCTGAGTTTCAAAACTCTGTTTCTCTCGGAATCGTAAGTGGAAAAGAGAGGTCTATAGAAACCTCCGGAGAAAAGATATCTGGACTCCTCCAAACAGACACAGCTATCAATCCATGAAATAGCGGAGGTCCTCTTGTAAATCTCGATGGAGAAGTTATGTGAATCAACACAGCTATCATTAACGGAAGCGAATGAATCGGCTTTGCTATTGCTCTCACCAAAGAAAAAATAAACTACATGCTTGAAAGCATCAATACATCTGGAAAAATCAAAAGACCATTTATAGGTATCAGTTATATTCCTGTTTCCCCAGCTGTACAAGAAAAACTCTGACTTGGGGTTGATTATGGAGCATACGTTATCGATGAACCTGGAAGTATTATAGAATGAAGTAGTGCTCAAAAATCAGGAATAGAACCATGAGATATCATCCTCGAGATAAATACTCAAACTATCACTCTCAAGCAAGAACTCTGAAGTTTTATCCAAAACTCTATTCCTGGAGAAGTTCTCACCCTTAAGCTTCTCAAGAAATCTGGAGAAAAAAAAGTGGTGAAACTTGAGTTAGGTGAATATTAAGAGTTCCATGAAAAAATACATCCTCATCCTCTGACTCATACTCTTCATCTGACTCACCCAGTTTGGAAGCAATTTCAAAAGCTCAGCTCTCACTATTACTCAAATACCTGCTGATTTTGAATTTGATGGTTGTTCTTTATTTCCAGACGGAGATTATGGAGAGTGCTGTATCCAACATGACAAACCTTACTTCTTTTGAGGGAATTGGAAACAAAGGTTCATAGCTGATAATGAGCTTTACTCTTGTATCAAAAAACAATGAAGCTGGTACCATCAGATACTCGCTCCAGTTATGTGGATAGGAGTTCGTATTGGTGGAGCTCCAGTCTTCCCTACTTCGTATAGGTGGGGATTTGGAAGAGATAGATATTAATGAATATTTTGAATTCTTTTTCCTATATCGATATCAAAATCCGTAAAGTGTAAGGTATGGACTCCTGTTTCTTGTACATTTTCTATATGACTGAGAGTATCATCAATAAAAAGTATTTCTTCGGGTTTCATTCAGTACTCACCAATAATACGAAATATATTCTCTGCCTTTGTTCCATCCTCACCAGCAAGAAGTTTTTGAAAGCAATCTCAGATACCTATTGCTTTTATTATCCTTTCAAGTGAACTATGAGGAAGTGAAGTGTTGGTGAACAGTAAGTATTTTTTATAGTTATTTTTAATAAAATCTACTACTTGTGTATTCATTTGAGGATGATCTTCTAATACATCCATCTCCCTGTTTATAGCATCCAAAACCTTTTCTTTATCAAAAGAAATTACTTCATGTATCTTTTGAAGTAGTAATACTCGATTGAGGCTTTTAGCAAGTATTTCCCTCACTCATGGGACATCGTAGAGATGGTAGTCTTGCAAGATATTTTTGATTATCTCCATTTTTCTTTCTGCAGAATCAGTAATTACTCCATCAACATCAAAAATTATTGCTTTCATATTTTTAAAATTATGTCTTATTTTTTTACTAAAAGTATTGTTCCTATCACGATAGGAATAAATCCAAATATTTCTTTATATCCTGGAACTTCTCCCAAAATAAAAAAAGAAAATACCATAACCAGAAGTGGTATAACTGGAAAACTCGATATTGCTACAAAAGAATCTAGTTTTGTCAGAGCCATGACCCACGAAGCTTTTCAGAGAAATAAAACAAGAAAACCTATAAGGAATATCCAAAGGAAGTTTTCTTGGATATTCGCTATCTCAAAAGGTCAAACAAATACCAAGGCTAATATAGTAGTTATAATAACCATTAATATATTTCTATTGAGCAGAAGAAAAAAAGGATTTGCTCCATACTTTACTGCTTTCTTTGTAAAAAAGTTTCAAATAGTAAAAATTATACACGCTACAATCATTATAATAGCTCCTAGATTCACGAAACTATCTCACTCGTACAGGACGATTATACCTCCTAAGAACATCAGCATCGCTCCAAAAAGTTGTTTTATATGATATGGTTCTTTTCACAGTAGATTAAAAATGATAAATGCAAAAAATGTTTGAAGTAGTAGTAACATAGAAGCAATAGAAGGGGATGAGTACTTTATTCAGAAGAAATACAAAAGTCCTCAAACTCACATAAATACTGATGATATAAGAGTAGGAAATAGGATTTCTTTCTTTTGATATTGCGTGTAAAGTTTCTCTTTAAAAAATATTCATAATCAAAATACTATAGAAATAGTTGTTGCAGCAACAAATAAACACAAAGTCGGCATACTCTGCAAAGCAAAATATGAAAATATAGGAAACAATCCCTCAAAAAGAAGGAAAACTGCTAAGTATATATATCAGCTATTTTTAGTCATACTATAATTATATGATCTATTAGTAAATATGCACAATTTTTTCGACAGGAAATGTAAAAATCTCAGCCAAAGAACATTTTTGTCACCATCTTAATAGTTTATCGTTTTGATTTATAGAGACTCTCTCTACAATATTTTTTAAGAAATAAATTATGAATAGTAAATGTATAGCTTTACTTATATCAGTACTTGCATTATTTAGTAGTACAAATGCCTCTTTTATGGTGGAGAAAATGGAGCCTAAATGTAGTCTATCAGGGGAAACATACACTATGACATACCAGTGATATTCAGATACCAGTAATTGGA
>JAMOOA010000044.1 GCA_027066255.1 Candidatus Altimarinota bacterium
AGGGAAAGATATAATTATAGGGTATAATTTCTTTAAATCTACTAAAGCTCAAGGAAGAAATAGTGATTCCCAGAGAGATGACAGTTTAGAAATCCATAGTTTTAAACCTGATTGAGAAGATACATTTGGACTTATTTTACACCAAGAAGGAAGGGTGATAGAGAGTGAGCGTAGTGATTATAAAAAAATACTTGATACTCATGAGTTCGATGGAGTAAAAATACTGATAGCAGAAAGAGAAGAAGGACAAGGGTATATTGCTATAATTGATGGAGAGATAAAAGAAATCTCAGACTTTGGATTTTCTTCTATACCAACTTTTTTAGAAGAAAATCCTTGTGGGGCAAAAAAAGATACAGGAAAAGGGATGCTGTACTTTGATAAGAATAAAGGAAAGGTTATAGAACTCACATCTTTTGATTATACAAAGATAGAACGACAAGAGAATTCTGGAGTATATATGCTTACTTCTCAGGATGGTACGAAAGAAGTGATACAAATATTAAGTGATGGGGGAGTGAAGGAATCTACAAAAAAGAGTATGTCACAGATTCACCACTTTCATAATAATGAAAGATTAGAAAAAGATGTACTGATAGGAAGAGTTCAAAAGGAAAAACTTTGGGGATATTTAAGAATAGGAGACAAGGATATATCAGAGTTCTCAGATCAAGACTACAAAAACCTCCCAACCTTTGATAAAAATACTGTTGAGATATGAGAGAAGCAATCTGGAAAAGGACTTGTAGAGATTACGACAGAATGAGTAGTAGGAGTTACAGGTTTTGATTTCACACATATATGAGATGAAGAAATTATGAATGGACTTATTATTCGTAAAGCAGAAAAAAAGACAGGGGAAGGACTTCTTTATAAAGCTTGATGAAAGTGGCAAGAAACTTCTTTTGATATAGATACTATGTGGATATGAGAGGGACGGGGTTTTTGGTATCCGAAAAATAAAAAGAATGAGTATATATGTTATTCTGCTACAAATAAAGGAATAGAGGTATTTGGAAATGAGTATTCAAATATAGATAAAAGAAGAGATGATAGAATGGAAATTCTTCTAGAAAAGGGTAATAAAAAACAACTTGCATGTAAATCAAAAGAAGGAAATATCTTCTTTTCAAAATTTGAATACCTTGAAATAGAAGAATTTGATACGAGATGATTTGCGATAGCGAAAAAAGAGAACTGATATGGACTCCTTAAGAAAAAAAATGACGAAATATCTGAAGTTTCTAATTTTGATTTCCTAAACCTAACAGAACTAGATGATTATAGGAAAGAGATATTAGAAAAAGAATCAGGGAAGTGAGTAGTGAATTTTTCTAAACAAGGAATAGAGGAGTTAACGTGATTTGAGTATATAAGTATTGAAGACTTTAACACAAGATGATTTGCAATAGCTCAAAAAGAAACAGGATGTGGTTTTCTAAAATCAAGCCAATGAGTTATTACCGAAGTTACAGATTTTTCTTATGACAAAGACTCTATGCGGCGCATAGAGTCTGAGGACTATGGAATATATGAGATGTGAAAAGAAGATGGCTCTATAGAATTTGTTTCATTCTCGACAAAATGATTCTCAAAAATCAATGATTTTGATATAGAAGAAACTTATTTATGGAATCAAAAATGAGATATTTTTTATGCAAAAGAAAGATGATGAAATTGGGCTGTGATGAGGGAGGAGAAAGGAACAATTAAAAAACTATCAGGCTTTGATTATATAGATGTAATAGATTGCCTAGAAGTAGATGATGGGGTAACTATATTTAGAAGATGAACAGGCTATTGATATGTTCTTATATGAGAACATAGCTTTACCGAACTATCTTGAGATTTTGATTTTTCTTCTGAAGATTCGGATACAATAGGTAATGAAGGGAAGTATCTTGCCAAGAAAAAAGATGGAGGATATGGACTCATTAAGTATCATGATGGTAAACTTATGAATCTCACAAACTTTGACTACGATAATCGTTGGAATTTAGAATCTGATGAGCCTCAAGAGGTAAGTAGATGATGAAAGAAATACATTATTAGAAATACAGATAATTGAGTAGAGATAGTTACAGATTTAAGCCAATATACTGAAATATATTTAGACATAAAAGAATGAAATATAGCTCATGCTAAAAAAAATTCTGGAATGGGGTTTATCGCAAAAAAGAATGGAATAATTATAGATGTTTCAGATTTTATTTACGATGAAATAGGTGAGATGAATGATGATAATTTTGTAGTTACTATAAAAGATGGAAAGAAAGGAATTTTATATTTTGATGAGAAAAGTACAAAGATAATAGAGGTTTCTATTAAAAATGATGATGAGGCAGCAGATGGAGAAGGGTTTATATTTGAAGAAATAGAAATAAGAGAAGAAAAAAAGTTGCGAGGTTCATCTCTTGTAGTAGGAACTATTTCAGGCATACAGCAGATATATCGTCTTTTTGGTAATCAACTTTTTAAGATATCAGAAGATCATTTCACAGAAGTGGGATATGTAGATGAAAATGGTGTAATAATAGGGAAAGATGAAAAATGAGAGCAATCAGCACACTTTATTGACTATAGCGCAGAAAAAAGAAGAAAATGAAACATGGAGACTTTAAATAAACAAGGAGAGCATTATGCAAGAGTCTATCATATTGGAGAAAAATGGTATATATGAGAAGAGAAAAAAGACAGATATTCTATCTTAGAATTAACAGAAGGGGGGCTTGTAAAAAGAACAGGGTTAGAACCCGATTTACTTTCTGCTGAAGTAATCGACTGATGAATAATCTGTGGAGAGAAAGCAGGTTGATTTGGTTATTTTTCGATAACAGAAGAGTGATTGAAGGAAATCTCAGAATTCCATTATGACTGACCAGGGGAAATTAATGATATTAAACCTTGAGAAAAACTGGAACTACGACTAAAGAAAGCTCTTCTTAGATCATGAGAAAATGCTATTATATATTTTAATGGAAATGTTCTTCAGGATGTTTATAGGGGGGATATTGACGACATAGACTTATCTTCTCCTATAGAGGATGGAGAGCTTAAGATATTTAAAAATACCTATGGAGAAGAAGGGGCTATAAGAGTATGAAGTCCGGTAAGTTATGGAAATGTAGGTGTTTCTATGGGAGAAGTAAGTGTAGAAGTAGTTGTTAAACCTGAGGAAAGAAATAAGAAACTCATTATTAATGGAAGAAAGATTGTCACTAAAGGCTTACTCTTTTCTAGTGTATTGTACCAGTAATGGTGATAATAAATATTTGTTATTATTTTGTGAATACTTATAATAAATTTGAACTAATACTCTAAAATTTTCGGAATATGACTATCGTAACTCGTTTCGCCCCAAGCCCAACAGGATACCTACACATAGGAAGTCTGAGGACTGTT
>JAMOOA010000045.1 GCA_027066255.1 Candidatus Altimarinota bacterium
TGAAATAACTTTTTCTATCAGCAATTCTTTTGCTGTAAAGTATGAAAAGTATACAAAGCCTAAGAAAAAACCAAAGGTTATAATTGTTGTCACAATAGAGAGTATCTCATCATGTTTCTTTTTCATAATGTGTGGTATTTATAGAATTATATTTTTTGTTGTACTTTTTTTATCTCAGAGTTACTTCCAAAGTAACAAGGAATGCTTTCATGAATTTTTGTGTATCCATTATCGAGAATTCTTTTTCCTGTATTATCAATAGCATCTCACCCTAACTGTTCAAATATATAGGCAAATGGGAAAACTTCAAAAAGTTTTCTGAGTTTTCCTTGTGGATTTCATTTCGTCTCTGGATAACAAAAGAGTCCTCCTCTCTTGAGGATAATCTGGTGCAAATCGGGAACCATCCCTCCTGAATACCTGAGAGTATATCCATCTTTCCAGAATTCAGCTACAAGTTCCTTTTGGTATTCTGGCCAGAGTTGATGTTTTGATCCTGGTGCGAGTATCTTTCATTTTTCTTGAAGCTGTTGTATCCCTTGTTCTACAAACTCTTCTCCAATCTTGCGAAAAAACTTCACTCCAGACGAATCAGCCCAGACAACTTCGAGCCTTGGTCCATAAACGATATAACAAGCTGCAACGATATCGTTCCCAGCAAAATCATTCTCATATATTCCAAATATACTTCCTACACTGAGGTTTACATCAATCAGGCTACTCCCATCAAGTGGGTCGTACGCTACGAAATATCTTCCAGAATCGTTCAGGTTCATTACCTCTTCCCTTTCTTCTGAAACCAGTTTTTGTATCTCTGAGAGCTCTCTCAGGTGTTTCTCAACAAGTATATCACTCATAATATCAAGAGGTTTCTGTGTATCCCCACTTGAATTCATAGAACTTCCCTGTTTTTCTCCAGCCTTTTCCTCTATAAGCCCCTGAACTCAAACAGCAATTTCAAAGATTTTGTGAAGGATGTTTTGCATAATGTATTTCTAAAAATATATTCCTTGATTCAGAGAGAGGAAAGATTATTTTACAATCTCCGAAAAACTCGACCAATCCTAGATTGGGACTCAACAGTTTCTCAATCATAAAACAATCTTTCCTCTTCTTATCTTAAAAGTTATTCTAATTCCTATCCATAGCATTCAAGTCTTCAAATGCTTTGAGTATTCTTTGTTTCATACTCTCTTGTCCTTCTCCTATCCATTTTCTTGGGTCATAGTATTTCTTGTTTGGAATATCGTCTCCTTCTGGGTTCCCTATTTGCCCTTGTAGGTAATCCGTGTTTTTGTCTACAAAGTTTTTTGTTCCTTCCCAAAAAGCCCATTGCGTATCGGTATCAACGTTCATCTTGATAACTCCGTAAGAAATCGCTTGTTTGATTTTTGCTTCTTCTGAACCACTTCCTCCGTGAAATACATAATAGAGGGGATTTGCTTCTGTGCTGTATGTTTCTTGAACATATTTTTGAGCTTCATCGAGTATCTCTGGTCTGAGTTCTACATTTCCAGGTTTATATACTCCATGAACGTTCCCAAACATTGCAGCAATCGTGAAGTTATCTGAAACTTTTGAAAGTTCTTTGTATGAATAAGCAAGTTCAGCACTCGAAGTATACATCTTGTCTTTATCAGAAGTTGAATCTGCTCATTCCTCTTCTCCTCCAGTAATTCCGACTTCTATCTCTATACCGAGTCCAATATCATTGAGTTTTTTGAAATATTCTTTTGAAAGAGCTATATTTTCCTCAAGAGGTTCTACAGATAGATCCAACATATGAGAAGAAAAAAGTGGTCTCTTGTGCACTTCAAAGTATTTTTTGTTTGCTTCTATGAGTCCATCTATCCATGGGAGAGCCTTTTTATTTGCATGATCGGTATGAAGTATAACCACAACTCCATAGGCTTCAGCCAATTCATGAACTTGCTTTGCTCCAACAACCGAGCCAAGTATCGTTGCTTCGAGTCCGTCTATTCCATTTCCTCACATAAACTTTCCTCCTCCAGAACTAAACTGTATGATGATAGGAGATCTTGCCTCCTTTGCTGCTTCAAGAGCTGCATTTATAGAGTTGGTTCCGACTGTATTTATTGCAGGGATAGCAAAGTTATTCTCTTTTGCGTAGTCATATACTTTTTTTACATCTGCTCCCCAAAGAACTCCAGGTTTCACGATATCAAGTACTCACATAATTAGTATTTTTTAGAAAAATAATCCTATCCATAATAGAAGAAATCTCTCTTTTTTCAAGCTATCTCGAAATATTCTTTCACTTTCTATAAGTTTTTATATACTTATACTAAATATATCTAATAAAAAGAGATTGAAAACAAAAGTTGCCATAAATGGGTATGGAAGGATAGGGGTCTGTGTCGCGAGAATTATCTCTGGGAGAGATGACATAGAACTCGTTGCTATCAATTGTACTACTGAGGATGATATGATAGAGTATCTCACAAAGTATGATTCTGTTCATGGAGTTTATGATGGAGACGTTGCTGTAAATGATGGATATCTCTGTATGTGAGAGGACACTAAAGCAAAGATTCTCAAACAAAGAGACCCTCATAATCTCGATTTCTGAAAATACGGAGCGCAAGTTGTCCTTGAGTGTACTTGAAAATTCACTACTAAGGAACTTTCAAAAGTACATATAAAAAACGGAGTGAGAAAAGTCATCTACTCTTCTCCCGCAAAAGACGATACTCCGACTTATGTTATTTGAGTGAATCATGGGCAATATTCTTGAGAAGATATCATCTCAAACTCGAGTTGTACCACTAATTGTCTCTGACCAGTAACAAAGCTCATTGATGATAATTTTTGAGTGGAGAAATGACTCATGACCACCATTCATTCGTATACCAGTTCTCAAAAAATACTCGATATAAAACACTCTTCAGATAAAAGAAGAGGAAGAGCTGCAGCTGAAAATATCATCCCAACGACAACTGGAGCAGCTAAATCAATGAATCTCATCATGCCACATCTCAAAGGAAAACTTCATGGTCAGAGTGTGAGAGTTCCTACCCCAAATGTCTCTATGATAGATGTAACCTTCGTTCTCAAGAAAGACACCAGTGTAGAAGAAGTAAATACTCTACTTGAAGAGGCTTCAAAAAACACACTCAAGTGAATTCTTGAATTTGATACCGAGTCTCGAGTTTCAAGTGATATACGTGGGAATCCTCATAGTGCTATCGTGATTTCAGATATGACTCAGGTCATAGATGGTGATATGCTCAAAATTATGGCTTGGTATGACAATGAATGGGGGTATTCTAATAGACTGGTTGATATGGTGCAACATATAACTCAATAATTTTCTATGAAGATTCAAAAGATACAGGATCTCCATCTCGATAATAAAACGGTATTCCTCC